>CAJXMS010000014.1 GCA_913056475.1 uncultured Bacteroidota bacterium | reverse complement strand
GAGGAATTCTACGCCGAAGCGATTGCTAATGGCCAAATTCATGGTAAGCTGGGTAGGCTTGCCGTTCATGGCGTAGATGTCGGAGAAATTAACGATCGCTGCCTTATATCCCAGATGTTGAGGCGGCACGTAGGTAAGGTCAAAATGAACCCCCTCTACCAGCATATCGGTACTTACCAGCGTGGGACCGCTAAGGTGCTCCACGGCCGCAGCATCATCTCCTATGCCGAGTAAACTGGAACCCTGAATGAGGGGAAAACCTTTCACCAGCCTATCGATGAGGGGAAATTCGCCTAGCTGATCCAGCGGCGTAAATGCTTCTTCCGGTTGCTTGTCTTCTTCCATAGGCGGCAAAATTAGGCCAAATCCGCTCGCCGCGCGCCATCACATTTGGCCGAAAGGCCGCTTAAATCAGGTGCTCCCTGGCATAGCGATAGGGCTAAACCATTTTTGAAGCGAGTCGTTAAACCGTATATTTGCCATTGGAATCAGTCTAAATAAAGTCATGATAAAAGTAGCCGACACCGCCGTAAAGAAGCTTTCCGAATACATGGAAGAAAATGGCCATCAACCCGAAAACACCTTTGTAAGAGTAGGTGTTTCTAGTGGTGGCTGTTCCGGACTCAGTTATGAGCTGGATTTTACCCAGGAACAGCAGGAAGGGGATAAGCTCTTTGAAGATCAGGGCGTTAAAATCCTGGTAGACAAGCGCAGCTTTCTATACCTGATCGGCACCACCCTGGAATATAGTGGTGGGCTCAATGGCAAGGGCTTTTACTTTAACAACCCCAATGCGCAGCGCACCTGCGGCTGCGGGGAAAGCTTTGCGGTCTAACTTTAAAATCAAAACGCAATGAGTAAGGAAAACGAACTCCTAGAAGAAGTCACCGGCAGTGACTATCAATATGGTTTCTACACCGATATAGAATCCGATAAGGCGCCTCCCGGGCTCAATGAGGAAATAATCCGCTTTATTTCGGCCAAGAAAAATGAACCGGAGTGGATGGTAGAATGGCGCCTGGAAGCCCTCCGTGGTTTCCAGAAAATGACCGAACCCAAATGGGCTAATGTAAACTATCCCGAGCCCGACTTACAGGCCATCTCCTATTACAGCGCGCCCAAGCAGCAAGAAGGGCCGGAAAGCCTGGACGAGGTAGATCCCGAGCTGCTCAAAACCTTTGACAAGCTGGGGATAAGCTTAGATGAACAAAAACGCCTCACCGGGGTGGCCATGGACGTGGTGGTAGACTCCGTTTCGGTAAAGACCACCTTTAAAGAAAAACTGGGAGAGCTGGGCATCATTTTTTGCTCCATCAGTGAGGCCCTGCAAGATTA
Organism: uncultured Bacteroidota bacterium; assembly: GCA_913056475.1. GTDB lineage: Bacteria > Bacteroidota > Bacteroidia > Flavobacteriales > Schleiferiaceae > CAJXMS01. Next base: position 14,560 of record CAJXMS010000014.1, on the reverse strand, counting down.
CCCTGAGCTGGTGCGCCAGCACATCGGCACCGTGGTGCCGCGTACCGACAATTATTACGCCGCCCTGAATTCAGCCGTATTTACCGATGGTTCTTTCTGCTACATCCCCAAAGGGGTGCGCTGCCCGATGGAGCTCAGCACCTATTTCCGGATTAACGAAGCCGGCACCGGCCAGTTTGAACGCACCCTGGTAGTGGCCGAGGAAGGCAGCTACGTGAGCTATCTGGAAGGATGTACCGCCCCCATGCGCGATGAAAACCAACTGCACGCGGCGGTGGTAGAGCTCAAAGCCATGGACAATGCCGAGATCAAATACAGCACCGTGCAAAATTGGTACCCCGGCGATAAAAACGGAAAGGGCGGGGTGTACAATTTTGTAACCAAACGCGGGCTCTGCGAGAAAAATGCTAAAATATCCTGGACTCAGGTAGAGACCGGCTCCGCAGTGACCTGGAAATACCCCTCCTGTGTCCTGAAAGGCGATAATTCCGTGGGGGAATTTTATTCGGTAGCCGTGACCAACAACTTCCAGCAAAACGATACCGGTACTAAGATGATCCACCTCGGTAAAAATACCAAGAGTACCATCATCAGTAAAGGTATCTGCGCCGGGCAGAGTAATGGCAACTACCGGGGCCTGGTGAAAATAGGGCCGCGCGCTACTGACTCGCGCAACTTCTCCCAGTGCGACTCCCTGCTGATGGGCAGCAGCTGCGGCTCGCATACCTTCCCCTACATCGAGACCCAAAACAAATCGGCACAGGTAGAGCACGAGGCCACTACCTCCAAAATCGGGGAAGATCAAATCTTCTACTGCAATCAACGTGGCATAGGGGAAGAAGAGGCCATCGCCCTGATTGTGAATGGCTACTGCAAGGATATCCTCAACCAGCTGCCCATGGAATTTGCCGTAGAAGCGCAAAAACTGCTGGAAATTTCTCTGGAAGGCTCGGTAGGCTAAGACCGGCCCCAACTTTCCTTTTTTTAACCCAATTCAAAATAGAAGAAACGCTTTATGCTCAAGATAAATAACCTGCATGCCTCAGTAGAAGGAACGGAAATCCTTCGAGGCGTAAACCTGGAAGTGAAGCCCGGAGAGGTCCATGCCATCATGGGGCCCAATGGCTCGGGTAAATCAACCCTCAGCTCGGTGATCGCCGGGCGGGAGGATTACGAGATCACCCAGGGCAATATCCAGTTTGAAAAAGAAGATCTGCTGGACCTGGGGCCCGATGAAAGAGCCCAAAAAGGGATTTTTCTCTCCTTTCAATACCCGGTGGAAATTCCCGGGGTGACGGTAACCAACTTCCTCAAAACTTCCATCAACGAGCTCCGCAAAGCGCGGGGAGAAGAACCCCTCCCGGCCAATAAATTGCTGAAGAAAATGCGGGAAAAGATGGGCCTCCTGGACATGGACAAAAGTTTCCTCAGCCGCTCCCTAAATGAAGGGTTTTCCGGCGGAGAGAAAAAGCGCAACGAGATATTCCAAATGGCCATGCTGGAACCTAAATTGGGCATTCTGGATGAAACAGATTCCGGGCTGGACATCGATGCGCTTCGGGTGGTGGCCAAGGGCGTGAATACCCTGCGCACGAAAGACAACGCCATCATCCTGATCACCCACTACCAGCGCTTGCTGGACCACATAGAGCCGGACTATGTTCACGTGCTCTCCCAAGGCAAAATCGTAAAATCCGGCAATAAAGAACTGGCCCTGGAGCTGGAAGAGCACGGCTACGATTGGCTCAAAGAACCAGCGGTGTAGCCACCCTGTGGCTCCCCCGGTGTCCCCGCTTTTTCGCTTATCAACCCAAAGCAAAATTATTCCCCCTTGGAAGCACTAAAAGACAAACTAGAATCCTCCTTCATCGTATTTGAAAACGAGCTCAATGGCCACGCGCAAACGCCGGTGCACCAAAAGCGACGGGCCGCCATGCAGCGCTTTGAAGACATGGGCTTCCCGACCAAACGCGATGAAGAATGGAAATACACTTCCCTTAAGCCCATCCTCAAACACGACTACCGGCTCTTCCCCAACGAGGAGAATTCGGTAGATTTTAGCCAAATCAAAAAATACTTCCTCAATGATGTAGACGCCTACAAGCTGGTGTTCATCGACGGGGTGTACAGCAGCTGGCTGAGCGAAACCACCCACGAGCGCTTTGACGTATGTACCTTCAGTAGCATGCTCAATAAATTCAGCGACGTGGCCAATGAGTACTTCGGACAAGCCCTGCCTGAATACGAAGCGCTTTCTTCCCTCAATACCGCCTTTGCGCGGGAGGGGGCCTTCATTCGCATTAAAAAAAGTCAGGCCGCCGATAAGCCCATCCAGGTGCTCTTCTTTACGACCGAGCACGGACAAGAGGTGATGACCCAGCCGCGCAACCTTATTCTCCTGGAAGAAAATGCCGAGGCTACCATCACCGAACGCCACCAAAGCCTGAGCGATAAACCCGTGCTTACCAATAGCGCTACCGAAATCTTTGTGGAGCGCCACGCCCGCCTGTGCTACCACAAAATTCAAAATGATAACGGCCAGGCTTCGCTAATCGACAATACCTCTATCCGCCAGAAAGGCGAAAGCAGCGTCACGCTGGGTACTTATTCCTTTGGCAACCGCTTTATTCGCAATAATCTTAACTTTTTCCTCGACGAAGAACACTGCGAAAGCCACCTGGACGGCATCACCATCGGGGATGACCAGCAACTGATAGACCACCACACCCTGGTAGATCATAAAGTACCCCATTGCTACAGTAATGAACTCTACAAGGGCATCTACGACGACAAGGCCCACGGCGTATTCAATGGCAAGGTGATGGTGCACCCCCACGCCCAAAAAACCAACGCCTTCCAGCAAAACAACAACGTGCTGCTGACCGATAAGGCCTCCGTAGACACCAAGCCCCAGCTCGAAATTTATGCCGACGACGTGGCCTGTTCCCACGGCTGTACCATCGGGCAGCTCGATGATCAGGCCCTCTTTTACCTGATGACCCGCGGCATCGCCCGCCGCGAAGCCCAGGCCCTGCTTCTCTATGCCTTTGCCAATGACGGCCTACGCAATGTGAAGCTGCCCGAGCTACGCAAAAAGCTCAACCGCATGATTGCCAAAAAATTGAATGTGAACCTGGATTTTGAGCTCTAAGCTCCCCTCCAGAAATGACGCCCGATTATGGATGTGAAAACACCTCCCCTTGATATCGCTAAACTCCGGCAAGATTTCCCGGTACTCCACCAAAAAGTGGCCGGCAAACCCCTGGCCTACTTCGATAACGCCGCCTCCGCCCAAAAGCCGCAGGCCGTAATCGATACCCTAAGCCACTACTACGAAACCACCCACAGCAATGTGCACCGGGGCGTTCATCAGCTGAGCCAAAAGGCCACCGATGCCTTTGAAGAAGCCCGCAAAATCGTGCAGCAAGAGCTTAACGCCGCTCATCCGCACGAGATAATCTGGACCAAAGGCACCACCGATAGCATCAACCTGGTAGCCAGCTCTCTGGGGCAAAACCAAATAAAATCGGGCGACGAAATCATCATCTCCGCTCTGGAGCACCACAGCAATATCGTCCCCTGGCAAATGCTCTGCCAGCGCACCGGCGCCACCCTGCGCGTGATCCCCATTTCCGATGAGGGCGAAATCGACCTTCAAGCTTATCGGGAGCTCCTCTCCTCCCGCACCAAAATGGTGGCCGTAAACCATTACTCCAACGCCTTAGGCCTGATCAACCCGGTAGAAGCCATCATCGAAGAAGCGCATAAGCACGGCGCCTGGGTGCTGCTGGATGGAGCCCAGAGCCTCCCCCACCGCCCGGTAGATGTGCGCGCTCTGGACGCCGACTTTTACGCCTTCAGTGGGCATAAAGTATTTGGCCCCACCGGCATAGGCGTCCTCTACGGCAAGGAGTCCCTGCTCAACGAACTCCCCCCCTACCAGGGCGGCGGCGAAATGATCGCCGAGGTAAGTTTCGAGAAAACCACTTACGGCGAGCTCCCCCACAAATTCGAAGCCGGTACCCCTCACATCGCCGGAGCCATAGGGCTGGGCGCTGCTTTCCAGTACCTCCAGCAGCAAGACCGGCCCGCCCTGGCGCGCCACGAGGAGGAACTACTGGCTTACGCCACCGACGCCCTGCGCCGCCACTTTCCCCGCCTTAAAATTTACGGGGATGTGCCCCACAAAGCCAGCGTTATTTCCTTCCTCCTGGAAGACATTCACCCCTACGATGCCGGCGCCATCCTCGACAAGCTGGGCGTGGCCATCCGCACCGGCCACCACTGCAACCAGCCCCTCATGCAGCGCTTCGGGATCAGTGGCACCATGCGCGCCAGTTTTGCTTTTTACAACACTACCGAAGAAATAGACCAGTTTATCACCGCCCTGCAGCGGGCCGAGAAAATGCTCAGTTAGGGATGGCCATGCCTAAAGGTACCAAGCTTCTACCGCCTCTTCCACATTTGGCCTCCCGGCCAAATGTACCCGCGGAAATAATGAAAGCTTTACCTTTAAGACCAAGGCCCCCCAAAACAGGTTAATCTGCGGATTAAAAACAATTTGAGATGGAAAGCATCGCCGAAAAACAAGCCGACATAGTAGAAGAATTTGCCTTCTTAGAAGACTGGATGGATAAGTACGAGCACCTCATTGAGCTGGGCAAAGAACTTCCCCTGATAGACGAGCAATACAAAAAAGAAGACAACCTGATCAAAGGCTGCCAAAGCCAGGTGTGGCTCCACGCCGAGAATGACGGCGAACACGTACACTACACCGCCGATAGCGATGCTATCCTTACCAAGGGCATCATAGCCCTACTTATCCGGGTGCTGGACGGACATAAGCCCTCGGAAATAACCCAGGCCGATATGGATTTTATAGACCAAATAGGCCTGAAAGAGCACCTCAGCCCCACCCGGGCCAATGGCCTGGTGAACATGGTAAAACAAATGAAATATTATGCCCTGGCCCTGCAGGCCAGTGAATCTAAAACCACGAGCTCATGAGTACTACTGCCCCTACCGATGCCGAACTTCAACAAGTGGGAGAAGACGTGGTGGACATGCTCCGGAGCGTGTACGACCCCGAAATACCCGTGAATATTTACGAACTGGGCCTGGTGTACGACGTCCAGGTGAGCACCGATTACCACGTTCACATCCTCATGACCCTCACCTCGCCCAACTGCCCCGTAGCAGAAAGCCTGCCCGAAGAGGTCAAACAGCGGGTGGGCACCCTCGATACGGTCAAAGATGCCGAAGTAGAGATCACCTTTGACCCGCCCTGGGATAAGGAAATGATGAGTGAAGAGGCCAAACTGGAATTGGGCTTCCTGTAAACAATTGGGGCCCTTTTACCTTTAGCTTGCTCTTTTTGAGCTAAAGGACCATGAGCCAAACACCTACCGTGGGCATAGATGCCCTCCACTTTTACGTACCTCCGCTTTATTTGCCCATCGAAGAGCTGGCGGAAGCCCGGGAAATAGCCTTCGCCAAGCTCAACCAGGGCCTGGGACTGGAAAAAATGGCGGTACCCGACGCGGACGAAGACGTAGTGACCTTCGCCGCCGAGGCGGCCGCCCGGCTCATCGAGGCCCAGGAATGGGCGCCCCGCCAGATTCGCAAGCTTTTCCTCGGCACGGAAAGTGCCGTAGATAGCTCCAAGCCTACCGCCACTTATGTGCTCGAACTGCTGGAACGCTATCTGACGAAAGAACACGGCCCCCGCTGCCTGCGCCACTGTGATGCAGTAGACTTCACCTTTGCCTGCGTGGGCGGTATAGACGCCCTGGAAGCGGCCGTACACTACGTACGCCAACATCCAGAGCAGGAAGCGCTGGTAATCGCTACCGACCTGGCTCAGTACGACCTGGGCTCGGGTGGCGAATACACCCAGGGGGCCGGCGCGGTGGCCCTGCGGATACGCACGGATCCCCGTCTTCTTGCCATCCAGTCCGCCACGGGCGTAGCCACGGAGAGCGTGGGCGATTTCTTTAAGCCCCGGCGGAGCTTCCAGCGGGCGGAACTGCTGCAAGCAGCGGCCCGGCTTCTGGGCCAGGAACTCTCGACCCGCGAGGCACAAGAACGACTCCAGGATTCCAAACACCCCTTTTGGGGTTTCCCCGGCCGGATGGTAGAAGAATTTCGCCACGAGCCGGTCTTTGACGGTCCCTATTCCAACGACCGCTACCAAAACCGGGTAGAAGAAGCCCTCCAGCACTGGGAAGCCCAGCAGGCCCCTACCGCCGCCGGCTGGCGCGAGCGCTGGCAGCACCTGATCTTCCACCTCCCCTATGCTTTTCAGGCGCGCCGTATGTTCCTCCCCATATGGCTGGAAGCCCTGCAAAAAAATGATCAGGCCGTACCCGAAGAAATTCAAGCCACCCTCTCCATCCTCCAGGACAACCCCCAGGATGCAGCCAGTTGGAAAGCGCTGCGCAAATCAGAAGCCTACTCCGCTTTTGTAGCAAGGCACATTGCTCCTTCAGAAAAAGCTTCCGCTCAAATAGGCAATATGTACTCCGCTTCCATCTTTATGGCGCTGATTAGCATGCTGGACCAACACCTCCAGGCAGATCGCTCCCTGGTGGGGGAAGAAGTGGGCCTGCTGGCCTACGGCTCCGGCAGTAAGTCCAAAGTGCTGAGCGGCCACCTGGTAACTAGCTGGGCGCAGCAGGTACAGCCGCTGGATCTGCAGGCCACGCTCCAGCAACGCCAGGCCATCGATTTTAAAACTTACGAGGCCCTGCACACCCGGGCGCAGCAAACGCCGGTGGTGAAGAAAAAACGCTTTGCTCTCCGCGGGCTGGCTAATGAGGAAAACCGCCAGGGCTACCGGCTATACGAGCTTAACACTTAGTAAGCGCGGGATTTTTTTAAAATTCTTCAGCAATTGTTCCCTCCAAAAGCCCCTGATGGGAAAACCTCCTTTAATCGTAACTAAACACTTGCCCCTTCTTCAGTAAGGCATAAGCCTCCGGCCAATCGGGAAGCTCCTCCGCATCTACCGTGATGGTCCGGATCTCCCGGGCTATGGCCCCGCTGGCCTGCATCGCCGCCCTATGGGCTCCACTACGAGCAAATGCTTTCAGGTCCTCTTCGCTATCCCATAGCGTCATGGTGTAGTGGGTGGTCCACCAGCCTTTTTTCTTGAAATCCCGGCAAGCGGAGCCCTTCAGTTGCTTTATGATCTTATAAGCCCGGGCGGAGAGAGCAAAAAAGCGAAAGGGGCCTTTTAATTTGATAGAAGTGATGGTGGCTTTCATAGCGAAATGAGTTATGAGACAGAAAATCCTAAATTTTCCAACGGCAAGATACCTAAAGGCTACCTTTCTAAGGTACGGCCCTCCCTTATTAAACCGGGGCTTACGCTTGAAAGCTAAGCCGAAAACCCCGGCTTCCGGACAAACAAATCCCCGGCAATCCCGATATTTGTGAACGCACAAAACTGATCTCTATGGCCCAAGATACCCCCCCTGATACCATTGAAAACCGCGTTGCCAAAAGCCCCCTGATCACCCTGGGGCTGGACGCCTGGTACCCTACTGCTCCTCGCCGGGTGATCGATCTCTCTTCCTGGCTGTACGAAGGGCTTATCGTGCGGGAAAAACCTTTCCGGGAAGCGGTAAAAGCCCACGACTGGTCCCAGTACCAGGGTCAGGCCGTGGCCCTCCAATGCAGCACCGACGCCATCATCCCCCAGTGGGCTTACCTCCTGGTGGCCACCGCGCTCCAGCCCTACGCCCATACCCTAACCTACGGCAGGGAGGAAGAGCTCGAGACCCTTCTTTGGGAAGAATCGCTGCGCCAGCTTCCGGTCCAGGACTATCGGGACAAACCGGTCATCGTCAAAGGTTGTAGCGACCGCCCCGTACCGGCCAGTGCGTACGTTAGGGTGGCGGCCCTGCTGCGCCCGGTAGTAAAATCCCTGCTTTTTGGGGAAGCCTGCTCTACCGTACCGGTATACAAAAAACCAAAACGATAGACTTACACCAAGGGAAAAAGCAGCTACTCCACTGCCCGGGAAGAATCGCGCTGCGGGAGCAGCTGACGCGCCTGCTGTATGGCCCGGTTGGTAAGCTTTTCGATATCCTGCATCATCTGGTGCTGGTCCTCCAGATAATCTTTTTGGTAAGCCGCGCTGCTGTCTTCCGGCAACTTAAACTGGCGCATCCAGTTCTTCATCTGGTCTTGCGCCTCGGCGAGTTGGGCGCGGGCTTTCCGGTATTGGCTGCTATCGGCGGGATGGCGTCCGGCGGCCTCCTTAAGCCGGTTGCGCAGGCGTCCCATGGGATTCATCTCGGGCATCACCCGGTCGTGGGCATCCAGCACCGCTTTTTTGAGGCTATCTATTTCGCCTTGCGCCACCGCAGGGGCCTCCGTGCTTGACGCCGCATCCTGGCCGCCGGGCTTGCTATGACAGGCCGCCATACCTATTACCACTAGGCCAGCCCAAATTACCTTTTTCATAAGTCCTATTTTGTCCCAAAAGTAAAAAACCTCCTCATCCCTTGCGGCCTTATTTTTGTACCGTTATTTAAAACTACTTTGGTACAAGCGCCTTATGAAACTGGAAAAGACTGATATTATCAAAATTGCGCTCCTCCTGCTGGTTTTTGCCGGCGGCATTACGGGCGCTTACTACATCCTAAAACCCGAGCCCGAATTGCCCGTGTACAATCCCAGTGACCTCAACCCTAAGCTGGTAGATGAGTCCCTGCAAAACCAGGGGCGCCACCACCGGGTACTGCCTTTTGAGCTCTACAATCAGTACGGCGACACCATAACGGAAGAAGATCTAGCGGGGCAAATCTACGTGGCCGATTTTTTCTTTACCACCTGCCCTACCATCTGCATAGACATGGCCCGCCAAAAGCGGCGGCTCCAAAAAGCCTTACAGGACGATCCTCACTTCACCCTGGTGTCGCATACCGTAACCCCGGAGATAGACAGTATTCCCATAATGCGGGACTATGCGCCGCGCCAGGGAGCCATCAAGGGAAAGTGGCAGCTCCTCACCGGCCCCAAAAAAGAAATATACCGCCTGGCCCGGAAAAGCTACTTTGCGGTAGTAGACAGCGGCGGCACCGGCGGACCGGAAGATTTTATCCACACCGAAAATTTTGTGCTGGTAGACCCCAAAAACCGCATCCGCGGCTACTACGATGGCACCAGCCGGGAAGAAGTCACCCGTTTGCTGGAAGATTACCGTCTTCTCCGCGCCGATTTTTTCCCGGAAGATGCTTAGCCCCCCTGTTTCCTGGCGGCCTTCGGGGCGTTCCCGGCTTGCCTTCCCTCAAAGGCTAAGGTGGGTAAAAAGAATCTCTTCCATGAGCGCTTTTTGCTCCTCGGTGGGATTATAGCTGTAGAGAATGGTCATGTCCTGCATCTCCCAGGTTTCTTTGGGCCGCTCCATGCTTATGGGATGCCCCTTAGCCATTACCGCAAAAGGCATTGAGCCCCTGTAAACCAAAATAATACGGAAATCGCCCGGCTCTTTCAAGCTGCGATTTTCCGCCCGCAGCACCCGCGCTTCAAAGCCATCATAGCTTCGCCTGGCCATGGCAAAATCTTCCCTTAGGCCTTCGTAGCCCGCCATCTGGTCGCGGCGGTTGCGCTGCTGGAGAATGTCCTGCAGCCGTTCTTCAGGCAGGCTGCCTTCCGCCAGCTTGGTTTTAAAAACCTGCCCTTCCAGGATGGCCCGCAGCCGTGGTTTACGCCTAAAGCGCTTCACCGTATCGGCCATGACCGGGCTCAGGGCCTGGCGGGTTTCTCCTATTTTGTCACCGTCCTTATTTTGCAGCACGGTGCCGGCCGCTATCTGGTTTCCATCCCACGCCGCCATGGGTAAGTACACCTTCCGGCGCACCCGGTACCAGCCCTCCTGCGCGGGATACGCATACAGCGCGGTGCCGGCATTCTGTACCCAGCGGGCTTCCCCTACCGGCGCATCCAGCACCTCCGTTTTTTCTTCCAGCACTTGCGCCCGGGCCATTACAGCCAGCAGGCAGCCGGCGGCTACAAGGGTATATCTATTCAGCATGGGTCTATTTCTTTTGGCCTCCGGCCAAATGTAAAACATCCCGCGGCAAGTTACAGCACCATAAGATTGCACCCGCGTATTTCGGCGTGGTCAAAGCGGCCCAATACCTCAAACCGGCCATCGGGGTGCTGGCGCCCCAGATCGTCGGTTTGAATAAAAGCACAACTGGTTACATTGGCCAGGTCCATGACGTTGATGCCGCCCGTTTTGCCGGGGCGGGCAGGGCTCAGCGGATCGTCTACGCGGCGGATGTGCACCTGCATCCAGGGCGGGGTTTCAAATAAGCCCTGCCCCTGACTGTAGGCCTGCGAAAAGAGCTCGGTCATGCCGTACTCGGAATGGATGGCGTCCAGTTGAAAAGCTTCCTGGAGTATTTTATGCACTTCCGCCCGTACCATTTCCCGGCGCCGGCCTTTCATGCCACCGGTTTCCATCACCACGGTGCGGGGGCCCAAGGCCTGGGGAAACTGCTCCGCCAGATCGAGCAAGGCAAAGGTGACCCCCAGCAGTAAGACCGGCTGACCGGCGGCGGTCATTCGTGTTAGTACCCTGGAAAGGGCCTGGAGGTCATCCAGAAAGAAGCCACTATCCGGATGGCCCGCCTGCTCTATGAAATGCTGGGCCATGTACACCAGCGAGGAGCCCTGCCGCTCGAGGTAAGCCGGTAGCAGGGCCAGGACGGCGTATTGGGATAGAGGGCCATAACGCTGCTCGAAGTGCCGTTGAGCACCCTTTAGATAAAAGGCCGGATCGTACACCGCATGCCGGCTGGTGGCGGCGCCGCTGGTGCCCGAGCTGGTAAAGTAAAGAGTGGGCTCCTGAGGATGCACACTTACGTGCCGCTGCTTGAAAAAACGGATGGGCAGATAGGGGATTTCTTCCACCCGGCTTATCTGCTGGGGATCATAGCCCAGCAGCTTATGGTAGCGGGCGTAAACGGGATTGTGCCGGGCCTGAAACTGGTACAGCGCCAGGGCCCGGCGGTCGCGATGGGGCAGCGGCCATTGATATATTGTATCTTTGAAAGGCGTAAGTTCATCCGCCCCGGGGTGTTCTCTGTTCATACTGCAAGTAAAGAAGCCCATGCATAACGTCTCTTCAAAATTAGGGTTCCTGGTCGTGCTTTTGACGCTTTTCGGCTGCCAGCCCCCGAAAAAGCTTCCCGAGGTACCCAGCTTAAGCTGGAAGTCAGCTCAGGTAAGGGTTCTGGGCGATACGGCCGCCGGGCGGCGGGTCATTGACCTTACGGTTCATTTTACCGATGGGGACGGCAATGTGGGATCGGATGAGCTCCCTTTCCCGGACACCTGCCGGCTGGAGGATTACGAATCTTTTCTGGAGCGCTTTGACCTCTACATCTATTATTATGAGCAGGTAAACGGCCAGCTGGTCCCCATTCCACCGGCCGATAGCTGCCTGCCTTATCACAACATCCTGCCCAATCTTACGCCGGAAGGCCAAAACAAAACCCTGGAAGGGAACATCACTACGCCTTTTGACTATTCCAATTTTCCCAGGAATGATGCGGATTCTATCCAGTTTGAAATGCGGCTGGAAGACCGGGAAGGAAATTCCAGCGAGCGCATAAGCAGCCCGGCTATCGCAGTTCCGTAGGCCCTTCTCCGGAGAGGGTTTTGGTAATAGAGGCGGCATGATCGGCCAGGCGCTCCATTTCGGTAAGCAAATCGCTATAGTACATCCCACTCTGGAGGCGAAACTTGCCATTCTGCACCCGGTCCAGATACTCGTTGCGCAGTTCCTTATAGATGGCATCTACCTTCTCCTCCAGCTCCATCGCTTCGTCCATGCTTAGTCCCTCTTCACTGCGATCGATGTTTTGTACCATTAAGTCCAGGCTGCGCTGTACCACCTCGGAAAGCCGGAGGATATTGTTGCGCATATCCGGGGTAAAGTAGGCCTTTTGCTCCTTACGCCGGGTGAGGTTACGGCTTATTTCCAGGTAAATATCGCCCATGCGTTCCAGGTAATGGGCCACGTGTAGCATCGCCTTTACCTTCCCTACCCCGGCAGCGCTGAGCTCCCCTTCACTGGCCTTACTGAGGTAGGAAGAAACTTCTATTTCCATCCGATCGGATATGTCCTCGTACTTCTGAAGCTTCTGGGCGTGGCGCCGCACTTTGCCCTCATCCATCTCAGTGATAAGGAGCGGCACCAGTTTATAAGCTTTCCGCATAAGGTCTCCCATCTTGGTAAGCTGCTTGCGCGCTTCCACCAGGGAAAGCTCCGAAGTAGCCAGCACTCCCCGGTCGAGATAATCGAGGCTAAAGAGTTCATCTTCCTCGCCCCGGGAGGGCACCCAGGCCTGGGCCACCCGCACCAGAAAGGGCACAAAGCCGATCAAAAGCGCCACATTCAGCCCGTTAAAAGCAGTATGGTAAAAGGCCAGCGCCAGGGGTATGGCATCCAGCTGGGTATGGGGATCGCCCTGTAGAAACACCTGGCTGCACCAGGCCACCCCTTCGATCAAATAAGGGAACAAGAGCAGGGCCCAGGCCACGCCGATTAGGTTAATGATCAAGTGGATCCGGGCCGCTCGCTTGGCGTGCACATTGCCTACCAGGGCCGCGATATTGGCCGTAATGGTCGTCCCGATATTTTCACCCAGCACCAGGCCTACGGCCAAAGGAAAACTGATCCAACCCTCGTAAGTAAGCACCAAGGTGATCGCCATGGCCGCCGAGGAGCTTTGCAACAGGGCGGTAATAACAAATCCGATCAAGACGAAAATGGCCAGCGTCCCCAGCTGCGTAAGCCAGGCTTGGTCATAGTAGGGCAAGTCGCGCACAAAGGCAAATACCCGGGGCATTTCCTCTAGATCGGGAACGGCCTCGCGCATGAGGGAGAGCCCCAAAAATAAGATCCCAAATCCCATCAACACTTCGGCCCATTGCTTCCCTTTTTGGGCAGGCAAAAACATCAATATCAAACCCAGCGCCATAGCCGGAAGGCTGAGGGATGAAACCGAAAACTCGTTTAAACCCAGGCCCGCCACCAACCAGGCGGTAAGGGTGGTCCCTATGTTGGCCCCCATGGTTACGCTCACGGACTCTGCCAGGGTGAGCAAACCCGCATTCACGAAGCTCACCAGCATCACCGTTACGGCGGTAGAGGACTGGACCAATCCCGTGGTAATGGTACCCGACAACAAGCCGATCAGACGCCGGGAAGTAACCGTACTTAAGAGCCGGCGCAGGCCGGTGCCTGCCACCTTCTGCACGCCCTCGCTCATGATCTTCATGCCAAAGATCAATAAGCCCAGTGCGCCTATAAGGGATACGATGTTGAGAATGCCTACTTGCATGCGGGGAAAGCCATGACACATTTGGCCGCCGGCCAAAAGAAAAACGCTAAAATAAAAAAGGGCTGGTCAATAAAAGACCAACCCTTCTTTATGATTCGGTAAGCAAGCGGCGAGCGCTTAGCCTTGCCGCTGCTCAAGCCTACTTAAGCGGTTTACTGCACGATCAACTTGCGGGTAGCCTGCTGGCCCTCTACCGCTATGGTGATCAGGTAAGTGCCGGCGGGCAGATCGCCTACCTGGATGCGTACCTTTTCATCCCGGCTACTGAGTTCTCTCAGGAGCTGGCCGGTAAGACTCTGGATGCGGATCACTTTCCGCGCGGTGGTGGCGTTTTCCAGCGTCACGTAGCGGGTGGTGGGATTGGGGAAAAGGCTCCAGTCACCGCCCATAAACTCGTTCAGGGAAATGTTCTGGTTGCCGGGGCTGCCCACATCGCCGTTTACGCTGGTGTACGCGCCGTTGGTGCCCGCTACGGAAGGCCCTACCAGGGTGCCCGTGGTATCGTACACCAGAGAAACGCCGCCGCTTACGCTGGCGCCATCCCAGGCAGCGGTGCTCAGCAGGCGGCCGCCGTCATCGTAGAGATTCACTTCGTCGCCGCCGGAGCTTAGCCCTGAAAAGCCGTTAAACTGATTGCCTTCGTTAAGCACCTGCACATTGGTGTTGCTTATCTTCCACTCGGTGAGCCAGGCGGGTACATCGGGTGTACTGGCTTCCAGCAGGATGATGGCCTCTCCAGCAGTAAGTTGGATGCTGGTGTTAATGGTGTGTTTGCCTATTTCACGGCTCTCATCATCCCAGCTAAAGCCCTGGATATCTACCGGCGTACTGCCCGCATTGGTAACCTCGAACCAGTCGCCGTCTGTCGGGCTGCTCAGGTCGCTACTGGGCATCACCTCGCTTACGTAGAGGCTGGGCAGGCTTACCGGAAGGATGTCGTTGGTATCCCGCGGGAAAATCTGGTAGCCCTCGTCGTAGGGATCGCTGCCGTCAAACTGGCTGCCTACCCCGATCAAGTCAAAGGTGCCGGTAGGCGCTGGACTGCCGTCTATGTCGGTATCGCGGTCTATCCGCATCAAGAGGGTATCCTGGCCGTTGGTAATGTCCAGGTTCCGATTGCTGCCCTGCAGGGGCCACTGAGTAGGATCTACCAGGTGGTAGCCATTCAGGCGGATCAGTTCGCTTTCGGTGCTTTC
>CAJXMS010000013.1 GCA_913056475.1 uncultured Bacteroidota bacterium | reverse complement strand
AGTTATGGTTGTGGGTATATGGTAGATGACTACAAAGAAATGATTGAAGAAATAGAAACCTATATAAAAGAACGTGAAAAAGCCATTACTGTTACCAAGATGTAGGTATGTTGTCGTACCGTTTTTGAAAACTAATGGTGAGTGATAAATAAACAATAGAAAAATGGTGTGTGTCGTTAATTTTAGAACGATATGTTGAATATAGAAGAAGAGGGTTTTGTATTTAAGTATGAAGAAAAAATCCCCCCAAAAAACTAAGTAATAAATTATAAAATGAGTAATAACAAACCTTTGAAATAGTAGTAAATAGCAATGAACTATACACATTGTTATCATTAGTATGACTTAAAGGCATAAACCTTAATAGAAATGGAAACACTAACGATTAGAGAGTTAATAAATGCAGTAAAAAACTGCGGAATTGAAAAAGAAGATGGTAGTTATAAAGCTGTAATGTTTGACTTCTGCACCGGTTTGGGTATGGCAATGTAATTTTACGGATTATGAAAAAGAAAATAATAGACATTTTATTGAAAAACTCATCTGAATTAAAGATGAAAAGTGGAGTAATGGCTGAACCTGAAACAGAGGATTGGCTATGGAGTGGAGAATTTGAAAAGGTTGCACAGGAGATAGTAAAATTATTTGCTATACCCGATGTTATGGTTGAGTTGGCTTGCCCTCGATGCGGCTCAATTAATACAGCGCCTTCCGATAAAGAAAATGACGCAGGTTGTTATGAATGCGGATTTGTTTGGCAAGACAATTAACCATAACTCCCATCTAAACGCAACTTTTTGCTTTTACACCGCAAAATCCTACGTATAACCGCCACACCCCGGGCGCCGACGGGGCCTAAAAACCACACCCCATGATCTTAGAAATGTCCCTCACTGTATTTATCTCCCAGCTCATCTTTATCGGTTGCCGCACTTGGAACGTCCGCGCGGTCGCCGATCGCAACTTGCCCCAGGTGCTCCTATCCGGCGGCATTGTGCACCTGTCCTGGCTCGCTTCCCTCACCGTGGGCGCCATGAGCATGCAGGAGCTGCTGACCGATTGGAATTGGGCCTACCTGCCCGTTATCGCCTGCAGCCTCGCCGGCGGTCTGATCGGCTCCTGGCTGGGCCTTAAGGAAAAACTGAAAAACAAAAAGAAGTAGTTATGCCCAAGCGACTTAAACTTTCCCGCCGCCGGGGTGCTGCCCTCCCCAAGGGGGCGCGCTCCGTGGCCCGGCCTTCTCGATTTGGCAACCCCTTCAGGGTGGTGCCCATGCCAGATGGCACTTACCGGGTATCTGTAGACGAAAAAGATGCCGATAAAATGCTCTACCGCATTTTCATAAATCATCCCGGTCCCCGCATGAACATCTCTCGCCGCCAAGCTCACCAGGTGGCCCTGGACTGTTACCGCGCTTTACGCATACGTCGCCCCCTCACGGCGGATCAAATTGAAAATTTGCGCGGGCGCCATCTCGCCTGCTACTGTCCGGAGCATCTGCCTTGCCACGCCGATGTGCTGCTTGATATCGCCAATCCCTAAATCCCCGCCTATGCAACCCCCTGAGCTTAACTACAACCAAATCATCCAGCTGGCCGATCCCAAGGAATTTGACTTGGCCTGGTACCGGCTCATCGCCCAGGACCTAACCCACGAGCAGGCCTACGAGCATTTGGAGGAGCAGTACCGCTCCGTGTTTAAGCGCCGCCGCTACGCCAGTTACGACAGCTATCGAATTAGCCGCCTCCGCCGCCAGCATCGCTTATGATTGTTAAGAATTACATCATCAACCGCGAGTACGACTACCCGGAGGACGACACCTGCACTTCCGGCCACGTGCTGGTCCGCCGCCTGGAGGCAAACGATCAGCCCGGGGCTTTGCGCCGTCGCTATCGCTTTTATGATCAGGAAGACGAGTGCCGGCAGTACATCCGCGCCATCAACGCCGCCACCGAACTCTCCAAAACCAGAACCGCCTTAATTTAAAAACCGAGCTATGACTTTACGAAGCCTCTTATCCGAAAAGGATAATACACCACTTCCATGCAAATGTTTTCCCGCCCGTAGATACCAAAGTAAAAGACCTCACTCTGGATCAGCTCAACACCATCGCGTCGTCGTCGTATTTTTGAAGGCGTATGATCAGTAAGGCCACCATCGATCAAATTTTTGACACCGCTCGGATAGAAGAGGTGATAGAAGACTTTGTAGCCCTGAAGAAATCGGGCAGTAACTACAAGGGGCTGAGTCCTTTTACCAATGAGAAGTCGCCTTCCTTCATGGTTTCGCCTGCCAAGCAAATTTTCAAAGACTTTAGCAGTGGCAAGGGCGGCTCGGTGGTCACTTTCCTGATGGAGCACGAGCAGTACAGCTATCCGGAAGCGTTGCGCTACCTGGCCCAGAAGTACAACATAGAGGTAGAGGAAGACCAGCCCAGCGATGAGGCCCGGGCGGAACGCGACCAACGCGAAAGCCTCTTTCTGGTCAATGAGTACGCCAATAAATTTTTCCAAAAACAACTTTGGGAAGCAGAAGAGGGCCGTCAGGTGGGCCTGAGTTATTTCCGGGAACGGGGTTTTTCGGACGCCACTATTGAAAACTTTCAGTTGGGCTACAGTCCGGATGGCTATACCGCCTTTACCGATGCCGCTCTGAAGGACAATTATCAGCTCGACTACCTGGCAGAAACGGGCCTTACCAAAGTAGACGGTCAGCGCAAGCTGGACCGTTTTCGCGGCCGGGTAATGTTTCCCATCCTGAGTCATACGGGCCGAACGCTGGGCTTTGGGGGGCGGATCTTGAAAACGGATGCCAAAGCGGCCAAATACCTCAACAGCCCGGAAAGTCCTATCTACCATAAGAGCAAGATCCTCTACGGGGTGTACCAGGCCAAGCGGGCCATTGCCAAGGCGGATGAGTGCTACCTGGTAGAGGGCTATACCGACGTGATAAGCCTGCACCAATCAGGGGTAGAAAACGTGGTAGCCAGCAGCGGCACTTCGCTCACCAAGGAACAGATCGCGCTCATCAAGCGCTTTACGCCCAACATTACCTTGCTTTTTGATGGCGACGCCGCCGGACTCCGGGCCAGCTTGCGGGGCATTGACATGATCCTGGCGGAAGGCATGCAGGTGCAGGTAGTACTTTTTCCCGAAGGGGAAGATCCGGACTCCTATGCAAAGAGCCACTCGGCCGCGGAACTGAAAGCTTACCTACAGGAAGAGGCCACCAATTTCCTGCGCTTTAAGGCGCGCCTCTTGCTGAAAGATGCCGGGGGTAGCCCCCTGGAAAAATCCAAGGCGGCCCGCGAAATGGTGAAGAGCATCGCCTTGATCCCCGATGAGCTCGAAAGGCAGGCTTATGTAAAGGAAACCGCCCAGATCATGGAGCTGGAAGAGCAGATCTTATACCGGGAACTGGGCCAGGAACGAAGTCAGCAGCGCCGCCGCGAGGAGCGGGAAGAACGCCGCCAGGCCCAGCGGGAAGAACGCAGCCAAAACATGCAGGTGGTGCCGGAGGCTTCCGGCCGGCAGTCCGAGGAGGGTGCGGCGGTAACCCCCGCTTACAACCAAGAAAAAGCGCTGTGCTGGCTGCTGCTCAATTACGGGGGCGAGGAATACGTATTTCCCTCTCTGCGCGATGAGGATGCAGAAACAAAGGAAGATCCGCCGCCCGAAACGGTGGCTTCCTTCGTACTTAATGAGCTGGCTCAGGACGAGCTGGATTTTGCCCATCCCCATCTGGCCGGTATCCTGGCTCGTTTTCACGAGCACTACAATCAGGGCCAGCCGCCGCCCAAGCCGGAAGATTTTATGCGCGGCGGCGATAAAGAACTCATGCAGCTGGTGGTAGATTTGATCTCTGACGATCGGGAACTGCACGACTGGCGCCGTAAGAAGATCTACCCAGCCGACCGGGCCAAGGCAATTCCTACTTTTACTGAGGAAGCACTCTTGCGCTTTAAGGAAAAAAACATTGCTGCCCTGATCCAAAAGCTTCAGCGGGACATACCTCAGAACAACGAGCAGCCGGCCGACCCCGAAAAATTACAGACCCTTCAACGCCTCATTCAGCTGAAGGTGGCCATAAACCGGGACCTGCGGCGAATCTTTTGAGCGTAGCCTGGGCTATGGTATAAACCGCCTTAATTTAAAAACCCCACCATGATCTTAAGAAGCCTCCTTACCGACGAAGAAGCCACACACTTTGCAAGCAATCTTTACCCGCCCTTAGGGATAGAAGTGAAAAACCTAACGCTTGACCATCTCAACACCATCGGCCTATATCTAATAAACAGCGAGCATGGCTATGTTCCCGCCTGCAAAATCGTTTTTGAAACAATCAATATTTTAGAGGCCCGCGCCTGGGATAAAGGCTTGAGCATTTATATGTAATCCTTCCAATCTCTTCCACACGCTTCCAATGTGTTTCAGGGTGTAACATTGTTACACCTCACCACCCTACCCCTCGCTGCATCTTAGCAGCGTGGAAATAGCCCTAAGCATATCACGCACCGCCCGTATCCGCCGCCAGGCCCGTCAGCAGGGCCTTATCGGCAAGGGCGAGACCGAAGAACGCTCTACCACCTGGGCCAATCCGGCCGACTGGCTCAAGCGCCATCTCGGCATCGGCTCCGACGTCAACGTCATCGGCGGCTACGGCACCACTTCCGCCCTGCGCCTTTCTTACGTCTACTCCGCCATCCGGCTCATCTCCGAAAATATGGGCGCCATGCCCATCTACCTTTACCGGGCGGTCGAGGATGGGGGCCGCGAGCTGGTCAAGGACACCACCTACGACCTGGTGCACAACCGCCCCAATCCCATGATGGGCGCCACCACTTTCCACGAGCTTATGCAGGGCCAGGCCCTCGCCGATGGCAATGCCTACGCGCTGATTTTGCGCAACGGCGCCAGCCGCCCGGAAGAGCTCCGCTATTACGAGGCGCACCAGGTGCACATCAGCACCGTGGAGGGCAAGCCTTTCTATCACTTTGAGGGCATCTCTACCCCGGTGCCCTGGTACGACGTGATCCACATCCGCGCCTTTGGCACCGATGCGGAAGAAGGGATCAGCCCTATCGCGCAGCACCGCCTTACCGTCGAGACGGCCCTCCAGGCGCAGATGCGAAATGAGAAGTATTACAAAAACGGAGGCTCTACCAAGGGCTATCTAAAAATCCCCGGCGCTTTAAGTGGCGATCGCATTAAGGCCCTTTCTAAAGAGTGGGATACCAATTACGGTGGCGATAATGCTTACCGCACGCCCGTAGTCCATTCGGGCGGTGAGTTCAAGCCCTTCACGCTTAGTCAGCGGGATAGCCAGTACATCGAATCCATGAAGCTTACCCGCCAGGACATCGCGGGCATTTTCAACGTCAATCCTACTATGCTGGGCGATACCGAAAATGCCAACTTTTCCGTGATGGAGCAGATGGGCATCCACTTCGCCACTTACACCCTGCGCCCCTGGATAAAAAAATGGGAGCAGGAGTACAACTATAAGCTCCTCAGCAGCGAGCAGCGCCGCCGGGGCCTGCATTTTAAGTTCAACATGAACGCCCTCCTCCGCGGCGATACCAACACCCGCAAGGAATACTATGCCTCCATGATGGAGCGCGGGGTGCTTTCGCCCAACGAGGTGCGGGAGCTCGAAGGCTTCAATCCCCGCGAGGGCGGCGACCGCTATTTTACCCAGGTTAATACGCAAACGCAGGAGCAAACGCGCCTCGCCGAAGAGAAGGCCAAAGCGGAAATCGACAACTTGAAAGCCAACTCAAATACCTAATTATGTCTAAATCAGTTGGAAATCACAACGAAATCGAGCGCCGCTACGTGCAGGCGCCCGTGAAAAAGGAAGTCCGCCAGGAAGGCGAGGAAACGGAGATTTACATCTCGGGCATCGCCGCCAAGGTGAACGAGGAGACCAATCTCGGCTTTATGCGGGAGCGCATCGCCCCCGGGGCCTTTGACGAAGTGCTTAACAGCCCCGACCTCGATTGCCGCGCGCTCTTCAATCACGATGCCAATCTCATCCTCGCCCGCCGCAGCAGCGTAGCCCAGAGCCTGAAGCTCAGCCTCACCGCCGAGGGCCATCTTGCGTACCGCTTTAAGGTGCCTTCTCGCAGCTACGCCCATGACCTCGCCGATGCCATCCAGGCCGGCGACGTCACCCAGAGCTCCTTTGCTTTTCGGGTAGATAAGGTATCCTGGGAGTTTAACGAGGATGATCCCTCGCAAGACCTGCGCACCATCGAGAATTTCAGCGAGCTGCTGGACGTCTCCCCGGTCACCTACCCGGCTTACCAAAACACCACCACCGAGGCATCCCCCGCGGAGCGCCAGCACCAGGAGGCGCGTTCGGCGGGCCTGGCGGCCAAAAGTGGTTCCGGCCAACCGCAAAATGATCCCCAAGATTTTGACGAGTTCGACGCTCGTCATCGTTTCAATGTAAATCAAAATCGCTCAAAATGAAAAATTTAGCAGAGCTTAAGCAAGAACGGGCGTCGAAAGTCGATGCTCAGGGTGCGCTTATTGATAAGCGTAAAAATGAAAACCGCGCTTTTTCCGATGAGGAAAAGACCAATTTCAACAATCTGGACGAGGAGATCCGCTCCCTCGATAGCCAGATCGAAGAAGCGGAAAAGGTAGAGGCTGCCGAGCAGCGCGCTGCCGCCCAAAAAGAAGCCCAGCGCAAAGGCGATCGCGCCAAGGCGCAGAAGGACAAGGAAGAGCGCGAGCTCAAATCCTACTCCCTCCACAAAGCGGTTAAAGCCCAGCTGGAAGGCCGCAACCAGGATGGCCTGGAGGCCGAGCTGCACCAGGAGGCCGAGAAAGAAGCCCGCGAAGTGGGCCAGAGCATCGAGGGCGTGGGCATTCCCCGCTCCGCTGCCGTCCGGATGATCTCCGGTAAAACCGAGAAGCGGGACATGACCGCGGGCACGCCTGCGGATGGCGGACTGATGGTGCCTACCGAAGTGGAAGACACCGTAATCGGTGCCCTTCGTCCCCGCCTGGTCACCGCCCAGATGGGCGCCCGCACCCTGGGCAATCTGGAGGGCGATGTAAGCATGCCCCGCTCCAGCGGCGTTACCGTGAGCTGGAAAGGTGAAACCGGCGATGCCGCCGATGGCCAGCCTACCATCGATGAAGTTACCCTCTCGCCCAAGCGGGTGACGGCCTTCACCGACCTCTCCCGTCAGCTGGTCCGCCAGAGCAGCCCCGACGTGGAAGCCATGATCCGGGAAGATTTCTTCTCCGCCATCGCCAACGCTATCGACAAAGTGGCCCTGGTGGGCGGCGGAAGCAATGAGCCCGTGGGTATCCTCAGCGATAGCGACATCAGCATCGTGTACGCCGGCGGGGCTACCGCTTCCGGTACCAACGCCAACGGCGCCGCGCCCAAGCGCGCCGACCTGGTCAATCTCGAGAAGGCCGTGGCCCTCGAGAATGCCGACCTCGGTAGCCTGGGCTACGTGACCAACGCCAAAGTGCGGGCCTTCCTCAAGAATCTGGAAGTAAGCTCCGGATCCGGACGCTTTGCCTGGGATGGCATGAACAACGAAGTGATGGGCTACCCGGCCATGACCACTAGCAACGTGCCCTCCAACCTGAGCAAAGGCAGCGCCAACGACCTCTCCGCCATCATCTTTGGAAACTTCCAGGATCTGATGATTGGCCAGTGGGGTGGATTGGACCTGATCGTGAATCCTTACACCAAGGCTAAGAAAGGCACTATCGAAATGGTGGTGCACCAGTACCTGGACGTGGCCCTGCGTCACTCCAAAAGCTTCGCCGCCGTCAAAGACGCGGACGCACAGTAGACAGTTGCCTGTAGCAAGCCCGGGGCGAGGTGAAAGCCGCCCCGGGTGCCCTACAGCCTTATTTGCAACCCCTTAAAAAATTTGCCCCATGGCTTCAAAAAAGAAAATACAGTTTACCGCCTCTCCTACCGGCCTGATGGGCCTCGCTTATCACACGGGTGACGAAGTGAGCCTGCCCGCACATTTGGCCGATGAGGCCCTAAAACTCAACCTGGCCCGCCCGGTAGAAGGCAAATCCAAGGCCAAAACCGAAGAAAAGGAAAGCGAGTAGCATGATCACCCAGGTCACATCCGCGCCTACGTACCTGCCGGTAGCCCTCGGCACCCTCAAGGAGCATCTCAAGCTGGATGCTTCCGATACTTCCGAGGATGTGCTGCTGGAAGCCTACCTGCGCGCCAGCACTAGCATGGCGGAGGATTACGTGCGGGGCTATTTTATGCCCCACACCGTGGAAGTGTACCTGGAAGAATGGAGCTACGAAACTTTGTTTTACGGCCTGGCGCCTATGCAGGCGCTGGACAAAGTAGAGTACCACCAAGGCACCTGGCAGGAGCTGGGCAGCGAGCATTACAAGGTGGCTCTCCAGGGCCCCGTGCCGCGCCTGCGCATTGTGGGCGATATGCCCGGCCTGGATGAGGCCATCTACCCCATCCGCGTGACGGTGCAGCTCGGCTACAGCGTAAGCACCGACAGCGAAGCGACCCAGCGCGCCGCCCTGGATCAGCGTATCGTCTCCGCCATCCTACTCCAGGCGGCCCGCCTGTACGAAACCCGGGAGGATGTCAATACCAAGGCGCCTTCCGTCAACGATATGATCCCCGCTTCGGAGCGCTTGCTAAGTGGATTACGCAACTCTTACGCCTGATGCTATGAAGATCACCACCGGCATGCTCGATCGTAAGATCACCCTGCAATCCCGCAGCACTACCCGCCTGGCGGGCGGTTCCCTGCAAGAAAGCTGGACGGACGATGCTACCGTGTGGGCGCACCTGGCCAAGCTGGACGGCGAGGAAAGCATGGACGGCCCGGAAGTGCGCCACCTGGCGGATGCCGTATTCGTGATCCGCTCCCGCGCGGTCGCCGCCGGGGATACCCGCGTAAAATACCGCGGGGAAATTTACGAAGTGCAGGGGGCCGTCGAGCTCCAACTGGATGAGCGCTTCTCGCGCTACCGTTTTATTAAACTGACTTGTAACCATATAGAATCATAAAACATGGCTGAAGATGTACTGGGCGGAAATTTTTCCGCCATCGCCCCTGGAAACACCGGCACCCTTAATGCCGACACCTACTACGCCCTCAAAGTCCTGGGCCCGGCCGGTAGCTCCGCTACCCTTAATGTCACCACGACCGATCCCAACTCGGACGACCTGGCCGGCTGGCAACTGGCCGCCGGCTCTACCCTGGAGTGCCGCAGCGGGATAGATAGTGTAGAGAAAACCGCCGGCGATGCCGGCCTAATCGCCTACATTAAGTAATGCTGGGCCTCGGTGTACAAATACCCGCCAGTAGCGCTGCCGGAGGTGTTATGCTGCCGCCGGTGGCCTCCATCACCTGGGCCGGCACATCCTCGCCCGCCCTTACCCTGGGCGAGATCACCCTACCCACCTACACCGCCACCTGGGCCGGCACCAGCAGCCCCGCTATTACCGTCACCTAAAACGCTAAGCAAATGCCCGAAATCTGGATACATAAAAAAATGCGCCGCTGCATGGTGAGCGACGCCGGCACGCGAAACTACTACCTGGACGCAAGCAACAGCCTCCTCAAACAAGGCACCAGCTGGCAAGACAACCAAACCGCCGGGGCTTCCACTTCCGGCCTCCGCGTGTACGGCAGCTTCAACGCCGCCGTGGGGCAGTACCTAAACAACGTCACCAAGGGCTTCTCCGCCTACATTACCGCCGTAGGCGCCGGATATGTAGACTGCAAGCCCCGCTTCAAAACGATGGGCACCAACTACGGCGATGCCACCAGCACCACCGCCAGCAAGCTGGTAGATAGCAGCGCTACCTTCCAGACGGACGGCATCCAGCCTGGCCAGGTGGCCGTCCTGCGCGACCTTTCCGACTATGCCGTTATCACCGCCGTGGATAGCGAGACCCAGCTCAGCCTCTCTAAAGATATTTTCGCCAGCGGCGATAAGTACGGCATTACCCCCGGCTTTGAATCCGGCGACACCGTCCAGCGCGGCACCGCCCGCTTTGATGGCACCGACGGGCAGTGTATGGTGGAAATACCCAAATTTTACGTGCGCAAAGAATACAATCCGCCCGCCCACTCCTGGAGCGTAAGCGCCTACCCCCAGGCGGGCTACAGCCTGCACCCGGCCTTTGTGAAAGCCGCCGGCGCCGAGGCCGATTACCTCTACGTCTCCGCTTTTGAGGGGGCCGATGCCGCTGACCTTAATTTCAACGCCCCCGAGCTTACCGCGAAAAATCTGGGCTCCGCCCAAATGTGCAGTCTGCCGGATCGTACGCCCGTCGTAGAAGGGCAACGCGGCGAGTTTCGGCAGTTTGCGGCCAACCGCGGTGCTGCCTGGCACCAGTGGAATTTTGCCGCCAACTGGGCCGTCCAGCTCCTCTTCATGCTCGAGCACGAAACTTTTAACAGTCAGAGCATTTTTGAGGGCATTACTAACTGGTCCAGCTCCGATCGGGATGCTATTGTAAGCAATACGCGCAACCGCTCGGTAGTCCAGTCCGGCGCTACCTTAGAGCTCGGAAATGCCTCCGGCAGCAGCTCCGCCTCCGGCGATGCCGGCAGCTATTTTAGCTACCGGGGCATTGAGAATCTTTATGGCAACATCTGGAAGTATGAGGATGGGATTAACATCCTCGATAACCACCCTTACGTAGCCTATCTGCCCGAAGATTTTGCGGACGACACCCAGGCAAACTACATTGACCTGGGTGTTACCATGCCTGCGAGCAACGGTTATCAAGAGCAGATACACGACACTGTAGGTTTAATTACTTCAGAAGTAGGCGCAAGCGATTCTACTTATTTAACTGACTACTACTGGCAAAACCCTGATTGGCGTGTCGCCCTTTCGGGTGGCGCTTCGAGTGGTGGTTCGCGGGCCGGTCTCGCGGCGCGTTATGCGCGTGATTCCTCGTCGGATCGCAGTTCGGGTTTCGGCTCCCGCGCTTGTGCAAAAATTTAAATATTAAGATATGCCCATCTTTAAAACAGAAAATCCTCAAGAGCACACCGGCAAAATTATCAGCCGGCCTTCCGGCAACAGCCCCTATAACCTCCTTAAGGTAGACAGCCTCCCCGCCGGTCAGGAAGCTAACGAAGTGACCGACACCGCCGCCTTCTTCGCTCAGTACGACCTCAGTCAGGGCGAGGAAGCGGAAAATGACGAGCTGCTATGAGCATCCTATCCCTCACCGCCTACCTCGCCCTCCTGCTGCTGCCCCTCCTCGAAGGGCGGCGGGAGTACATTTTCTATCGCGTCAACCGCGCCGCCGGCTTTCCCTTCTCCGCGCAAGATAGCACCCGCAAGCGGATCAACGCGGGCTTATTTGGCGCCCTGGCCCTGCTCCTCTGCCACCTCGCCGCCGGCCTCACCTTCGCCGCCGCCGCTCTTTTTTTAGCTAGCGTGTTCTGGCGCTGGCTGGCCCTCGACGCCGTGCTTAACCTCCTCCGCGAGCTACCCCTCTTCTACGCCGGCACCTCCGGCCGCTCCCTCACCGATAGCTTTCTCGCCGACTTGCCCCCGGGCGGTCGCGCTGTGCTGAAAATAGCGCCGCTGCTTATCCTGATCTTCTTGTACCTGATTTTAAAATACCTGCCGCTATGAACTTTGCCACCGCTGTAGATCACATCTTTACCGACGAAGGCCTCTACTCCGATCACGCCGCTGACCGGGGCGGGGCTACCAAGTACGGCGTCACCCGCGCTACCCTCGCCCGCTACCGCGGGCAGGAAGTGAGCAAACAGGATGTCCGCCAGCTTACCCTGGCCGAGGCCCAGGAAATTTACCAAAAGCTCTACTGGGAGGAAGCGCACTGCGATGAGCTGCCGCCCCGCCTGCGCTACTTCCATTTCGATAGTGCTGTACAGCACGGCACCCACGGCGCCCTGCGCATCCTCCAGCGCGCCGCCAATACCGTGGACGACGGCATCTGGGGGCCCAATACCCGCGGGGCCGTGAAGCTCTGCAGCCTGGGGGCTTACGCCGTGGAGCGGGCAGAGTATTATTTTGACATCATCGGCAATGATCATTCCCAGGCGGTTTTTGCCCGCGGATGGGGCAACCGCCTTAGCAAAGTATTTAAACGCGCAAACGCTCACTAAGATGGCTTTTTGGCAAAATCTTCTACAAACATTTACCGGCGGAGGCGCCGAAGGGGGCCTTGCCGATACCTTGCTCAAAGGCGCCGATCAGCTCTTTACCTCCAAAGAGGAAAAAGCCGCCGCCAAGCGCATGGCCCTGGCCGCGCAAAATGAGCACATCCGACGCATGACCAAGATGGCGCAGGAAGCGGAGAAAATGCACCTGGAAGATGTGCAGGGCGCTCGCGAAATGCAGATGGAAGCCCTCCGGCAAAAGGACCGCTTCTCCAAGCGCTTTGTGTACGTCCTAGCTACCCTGGTAATCCTGGGCGCCTTCTCCTTCGGCGTGGCCCTGATGTACGTAGAGATCCCGCCGGAAAATAAACGCCTGGTGGAGATGTTTGCCGACATCTTCCTCTTCTCCGGCGCCGTGATGGTATTGCAGTTTTTCTTCGGCAGCAGCCGGAGTAGCGACGATAAAAACAAGGACCTCGCCGCCCTGGCGGAGCGGGGCAGTCAGTCAACCAAAAACGAGGAGAAGCATGACTAAGGAGGAGACGCAACGCTTAGATGATTTTGCCAAGTGGCTCATGCGAGGGATGATCGCCGCCCTGCTGGCCATCACCGCCTTTTTCCTGATGCGCGTAGTAGAGCGCCAGGATACCATCGCGGACACCCTTAATAAAGTCAGCCGCCAGCAGGCCATCATGGGCACGCAGCTCCAGCGCTTAGAAAAAGATGTGGAGCGCAACCGACAGCGCCTGCGCAATGCCAAGTAACGATGAACGTAAAGCTCGAGGAAATAGAAGGATTTGATAAGCTGCAGCGGGAGCTCAAGCGCGCCGATGATAAGGTCAAGCGCCGCGAGCTGCTCAAGCTTATCCGCAGCACCACCCGGCCTACCATCCAGGCCGCGCGGTCGCGCGCGCCTATTTCCTCCGAGCCGCACGAGCGCTACTCCGGCGGGCAGGTGGTACGGACTTACGATCCGGGCAATCTTCGGCGGAGCATCGGCAATATCACCTCCAAAAGCCGCCAGTACCCCAGCATCCTGGTAGGGCCCCGCGCCGGTGCTAAGAAAAAGAACGACGGCTTTTACGGCCACTTTGTGGAATTTGGCACGGTCAACCAGCCCGCGCAGCCCTTTATGAAGCCCGCCTACGAAAGTACCGGCCAGGGCGCCTCCCGCACTTTGGCCGATAAGGTGGCCAAAAAAATCGAAAAAATCCTCACCAAGCTATGAGCGCCCTCGCCCTGATCTACACTTACCTCAGTACCCCGGACCTTACCGGGGTAGCGGATCGGGTATTCCCGCATTACCTACCCTATGCGGAGCGGCAGCCTTATGCCGATGATCAGGTAGCCATCTCCTACGAAGTGACCGGCCGCAATCCCGTAGAAGATAAGTACCGCCCCGCCGGGGTAGACATCCTCCGCCTGCAGGTAAACTGCTACGGCCGCTACCTGGAAAAATGCGAGGCCGCCCTGGATGAGCTGCGCGCTTACTTAGACATGCGGGCGCATGAAGTTATCAAAAACGGGGCTATACTGCCAGACAATCAAGATCTGAATAAAGTCAGCTGGCCTGGCACCAGCAGCCCGGCCCTCAGCTACCAGCTTAGCAACGTAGCTATAGAAGGAGATCAGCACATCCAGCGCATCCGATGGAAGGACACCCGCTCCCTTTACGACGACCAGGCCCGCCTGGCCGGCCGCCAGGATGAGTACGAATTACGAATCATAAATCGCTAACGATGAGCACCCAAGAAGATAAGAAGGAAGCCATGCCCAGCACCCGCCTGGGCAGCAATCCCACCACCACCCTCGAGAAGCACCCGCTTAAGATTGATTACCAGATCAAGCCGGGCATGACCCTGCCCGCCGGCACCGAGATAGAGCTCGCGCCGGTGTACGTGCAGCAGCTCAGCCAGGCGGGCTATCTCGAAAAGAAAAAAGCCCCTAAAAAAACGAAAAGCGACCGGTAGGCCGCTCCCACATTTGGCCGCCAGGCCGAATATCAAATAAGTAAAACCAAAAAAAACAAAACACCATGGCAGCATCAGATGTAGCTATTAACGGAGATGACGTATTCGTAGAAATCTCCAGCGACGGAGGCACTACCTGGGAAAAGCTGGGCGAGCTGACCAACTGCTCGCTTACCCGCAATCACGAGCCCCGGGAGGTAACCGACAAGTACGACGCCGGCGTGCGAAAGCTCGCCGAAGGAAACACCAACTGGGAGCTATCCGGCGAGGGGAATGTAGCCTACGCCAGCGAGCCCGGCTTTGTAAAGCCCAACGACCTGGAAGGGCACCTGGGCAGTCGCACCAAGCTGGATGCGCGCTTTACCACCTCCGTGGTAGGCGATTACCAGTACGCCGGCCAGGCCTTCGTGACCAGCTTTGAGCTCAGCGCCGGCACCGGCGAAACGCAAACCTACAGCATCACCCTGCAGGGCACCGGCGCCCTTACCAGCAGCGATGTACAGTAATTCTGATTAGGGATCAGGTGGTTGCACGGGGGCGGGTTTCATAGCGCTCGCCCCCTCAGCCACGCCCTTTATCTATCCGGCCTCACCGGCCAAATGTAAATTAAAGTGCAATCATAAAAACCTGACAAATTATGACCACCGTTAAAATAGGCGACGAACAGCGTCCCCTCCAGGTGACGCCCCGCGTGCTAAGCCTCTGGATGCAAGAATCCGGCAAAGGCTTCGAGGAGCTCAGCAACCTGCAAATGGGGGATCTCGAAACCCTCATTTACCACGCCCTCCGCTCCGGCTACCGGGCGGAAAATAAGGGCCGCTTCCCGGAGTGGACCCGGGAAACCTTCCAGGACTGGATGGATGGCGCGCAGGGCTTTAAGGCCATGAAGGTGATCCAGGATGAGCTGGGCCAGGCCATGGAAGCCATGGGCGCCGATGGAGAGGAAGCGGGAAACCCTACCCCGGCGGAGGCAAAGTCCTGACCACCGCCGATGTATGGCGCGAGTGGCACCGCGTCTTCCTGGGCCGCCTGGGCATGGGCTATGACGAGTTCATGGACTACCCCCTGGCGCCGCTCTTTGAGAAACTAGCCGGCTGGCGTGCCCAGCAGCGCGACGAAGCGGAGCGCCTGCGCACCCTCATCGTCGAGCAGACCTGCCACTTGATGAACGTCTCCGGCAAAGAACTAAAACGCCGCGTCACCCCGCGCGATTTTGGCATCGACCTCGCCCCCGCGCGGTCGCAGGCCCTCAGCGAGGAGGAAAGGCAAAAGAAAATAAAACAAGCCCGTAGCATCGAGTGGCGGGTGTAAATTAGAGCAGTATGGCATTAGCTAGTGTAAATATCCGCTTTGGCGTAGACATGCGCGAGTTCCAAACCAAGATGCAGCGCGCCACCAAAAAGGTGCGCAAGTTTGGAAAAGACATGCAGCAGGCCGGCAAAACCATGACCGCCGCCTTTTCCGCGCCCCTGGCCCTGCTGGGCGGACGGGCCCTGCAGGTATTCGACCAGCAGGTCCAGGCCGAGATGCGCCTCGCTTCCGCCCTCCGCGCCACCGGGCAAGACGCGGAAGCGCAAATGCCCAAGCTCAAAGCCTTTGCCTCCGAGATCCAGGGCGTCAGCACCGTAGGCGATGAAGCCACCCTTAGCATGATCGCCCAGGCCACCAGCATGGGGCTTAATGCCAATAAAGCGCAGACGGCCGCCAAGCAGGCCATCGGCCTGGCCGCGGCCTTCGGCATGAACGAGAAAAGCGCCATCCGCTACACCGCCGCCCTCCAGAACGGCGATACCACCATGCTTAACCGCTACATCCCCACCCTGCGCAGCATCGAGGATGAAAGCGCCCGGGTAGCCAAAGCGCAAGAGATGCTCAACGGCATGTTTGACCAGGCCGCCGTAGCCGCCCAAGACGGCCTGGGCCCGCTTACCCAACTGCAAAACAGCCTGGGGGACCTGCTCGAGCAGTTTGGAAAGATTATCGC
>CAJXMS010000012.1 GCA_913056475.1 uncultured Bacteroidota bacterium | reverse complement strand
AAAAGTCCTGCTTATAGGCGGCGACAAGATGTCTTCCATCATTGACTACACCGACCGGACCACCTGCGTGATCTTTGGCGACGGATGCGGGGCGGTGCTCCTGGAAGCCAATGAGGAGGGACTGGGCCTGCAGGATGCCCTCCTGCGAAGTGATGGGCGCGGCCGCCAACACTTACACATCAAAGCCGGGGGCTCTCAGCTGCCTCCGTCCAAAAGCACCGTGGAGCTGGGCCAGCACTATGTCCACCAGGAAGGCCAGCAGGTCTTTAAATTTGCGGTGAGCAAAATGGCCCAAGTCTCCGCCGATATCATGAACCGAAATCAACTCCGGGCGGAAGACGTGCAATGGCTGGTGCCCCACCAGGCCAATAAGCGCATTATAGACGCCACCGCCCGGCGAATGGGGCTCGATGCCGATAAAGTGATGCTCAACATTCAGCGCTACGGCAATACCACCAACGGAACCCTTCCCCTCTGTTTATACGATTATCATCAAAAACTCCGGAAGGGAGATAATCTGGTGTTTTCCGCCTTTGGGGGGGGCTTTACCTGGGGCGCCATCTATCTCAAATGGGCCTATGACGCCCCCCATTAATTTTACATAGCTTTGTTTCTAAACTGCAACTAACGACCACCCGCATGGACTTAAAAGAAATTCAAAATCTCATCAAATTTGTGGCCCGTTCGGGCGCCGCTGAGGTAAACTTGGAAACCGAAGATTTCAAGATCAATATCAAGTCTGAATCGGCGGTTCAAAAAGAGGCCCCGCAGCCGCAAGTGATAAGCATGCCCCAACAAAGCGCTCCCCAACAAAGCGCCCCCCAAGCGGCTGCTCAGCCGCAGGAGGCGCCGGCCGCCCCCCCGAGCAGTAGCGATAAGGGAGGGGACAGCCAACCCCCCGAGGACGACGCTCGGTACGTAACCATCAAATCACCCATGATCGGCACCTTTTACCGCCGCCCCAGTCCAGATAAGGACCTCTTTGTAGAAGTGGGGGACGAAGTGTCTAACGGCACCGTGGTGTGTATCATTGAGGCCATGAAGCTGTTCAACGAGATTGAAAGCGAAGTGAAGGGCAAAATCGTAAAGGTGCTGGTGGAAGACCAATCACCGGTGGAATACGATCAGCCCCTTTTCCTGGTGGACCCCGCCTAAATCAAATACAGCCTTATGTTCAAGAAAATACTGATCGCCAATCGCGGCGAAATTGCCCTTCGGGTGATTAGAACCTGCCGCGAAATGGGCATTCATACGGTATCGGTTTATTCCACGGCCGATCAAGAAAGCCTCCACGTGCGCTTTGCAGATGAGGCGGTGTGCATCGGTCCTGCTTCCAGTAATGAATCTTATCTGGACATCCCCAAGATCATTGCCGCCGCGGAGATCACCAATGCGGACGCTATTCATCCGGGCTACGGCTTCCTGAGTGAAAACGCCAAGTTTTCTAAGATCTGTGCCGAGCACGGCATGAAGTTTATCGGGCCCTCGCCGGATATGATAGACCGAATGGGAGATAAAGCTACCGCCAAGGCCACCATGAAAGCGGCGGGCGTGCCCACCATTCCCGGTTCGGAGGGGCTGCTGGATAGCTATGATGAGGCGGAAAAACTGGCCGATGAAATACAATACCCCGTTATGCTCAAAGCCACCGCGGGCGGCGGAGGGAAAGGCATGCGCGCGGTATGGAAAAAACAGGACCTCCGCAAAGCCTGGGAGTCTGCCCGCCAGGAGGCCGGTGCCTCTTTTGGCAACGACGGCATGTACATGGAAAAGCTGATCGAAGAGCCCCGCCACATCGAAATTCAGGTGGTGGGCGATCAAAAGGGCAAGGCCTGCCACCTCTCTGAGCGGGACTGTTCCATCCAGCGGCGCCACCAAAAGCTTACCGAGGAAACCCCCTCGCCTTTTATGACCCCGGAGTTAAGGGAGGAAATGGGCCAGGCGGCCGTTAAGGCCTGTGAACACATCAAGTACGAAGGAGCGGGTACCATCGAGTTTTTGGTGGACAAGCATCGGCATTTCTATTTTATGGAAATGAATACCCGCATCCAGGTGGAGCATCCTATTACCGAGCAGGTGATCGATTACGACCTTATCCGGGAGCAGATCAAGGTGGCGGCGGGCATTCCCATCAGCGGCAAAAATTACGTCCCCAAGCTGCACTCCATCGAATGCCGGATCAATGCGGAAGACCCCTACCGCGATTTTAGGCCCTCCCCGGGAAAGATCACCACTTTTCACGCGCCGGGAGGGCACGGGATCCGCCTGGACACCCATGTGTACGCGGGTTACGTGATCCCGCCCTTTTACGATTCCATGATCGCCAAGCTGATCACCACGGCGCAAACCCGGGAAGAAGCCATCGATAAGATGCGCCGGGCGCTCGAGGAGTTTGTGATCGAAGGGGTGCAAACCACCATTCCTTTTCACCGCCAGCTCATGGAGCACCCGGATTACGTGGCGGGCAACTACACCACGAAGTTTATGGAATCTTTTGAACTGCAGCCGGAAGAGTAGGACAAATAGCCCCCCCGAATAAAGGAAAGTCCTGGCTCTCCTGCCGGGGCTTTTTTTATTGGGGGGGGCTTACTTGCGTTTGAGCAGACGGTAGTTTTTTACGCCTCCAATGGTGCGGCCCCCCAGCAGTTTTTGTTCGATAAAGGCCAGCAGGCGGTACTTGAGGCGCTCGTGTTTATAAGGTGGTCGCATGGGGTCACTAGGGCCGTGGTATTGCAGTTTGTGGCCCCAGGAAAAGGCCTTTAGCCAGTCTTTCATAACGGCCGGATGGCTGCCCTGGAAGCGCGGTAATTTATGAAGTGGTCCGTAGTCCCATTCCCGCGCTTGGTGCTGGGCCATAGCAGCTACCTTTTGGGCGCCGTGGTGGATGGTGTCCAGGGCTTTTTGCTTGTGCCGCATAAGCTGCGGCGGGCGCACCCAGCCGTAGTGGAATATCCGGGCGTGGGCGGGGGCTACTTGGAGCTTGCGAATGTTTTCGGTACGGCGGTAGTTCAATCCGTCAAAATCGGGCATCACCCGGAAACTCTGGGCGGAGCGCCAGCTGTGAATATCGGGCCGGTTACGGACGATGCGAACTTCCCGGGGGTACCAATTGTGCGTGCGGTGAACGTGCTCATAATCGCCCCAAAAGTGAAGGTAGTCAAAAACGAAGCCTTCTACTTGGGGATCGTCCAGGTATTTGCGGCATTGCTGCTCGATGGCGGGCAGGTCGTCTTCATGGACCACTTCGTCTGCCTGGAGATAAAAGAGCCAATCCCCGCTGCAGGCCTGCATGGCCAGATCGGTCTGGTGGGCATTTTCCATGCCGCGGGGATATTTTTCGAGGTCCCACTGGGTGGGGATTATGCGGATTTTGGGGGAGCCAATGGCCTCGATCTGGGCCCG
Source organism: uncultured Bacteroidota bacterium (assembly GCA_913056475.1). Taxonomy (GTDB): domain Bacteria; phylum Bacteroidota; class Bacteroidia; order Flavobacteriales; family Schleiferiaceae; genus CAJXMS01. The sequence continues at coordinate 13,086 of CAJXMS010000012.1, read as the reverse complement.
GGTGTTGTCGTCGGGGTCGCCGGCGCCCAGGGCTACCACAAACTCGTCTACCAGGGGTAGAATGGACTCGATGGCTGGCCGTAGGGGGTAGTAGAGTTTACTTACATTCCGGCCCATGGTAAATCCGCTGATCTTCATAACCGGCAAAGGTAAGGTCGAGGACCTATTTGGGCGGCCGGCCCGCTGGCGGAGGAGCGGCCCCCCGCGCCAGGGACAGGAGGGGAGGGCCCGCAGGATGGCGGCCCGGCGGCACCGCCCGCGAGGAGGCGACGGTAGGAGCCCCCGCAGGGGCTGGTGCGCCGTGGCCGGCAACCGAGGACCCGGAACGGATGGCCCGTAGGCGCCCTTTTACTGCTTTTGCAAAATGCGTATGCTCATGGGGGGTAGGGTTATGCTTTTGGCGGAAAAGGGGCGGCCCTGGGGGCGGCTTATGGCGGCGCTGCCCTGTGGCCAAAGCTCGCGAAAGCGGGAGAGGGCTACGCGGCGCTTTTCTTCGGGGTGGGCATTGACCAGCACCAACACGGTGTCTTGGGGGTGGTGGCGCAGGTAGGCGTAAACGTTCTCTTGCGGGAGGAAGTGGGTAAACTGCCCCTGGGTAATGGCGGGGCTGGTGCGGCGCCACTGTAGGAGGTCCTGCAGGTAGTTCCAAATGGTCTTTTGGGCGCCGCGGTGCTGGGTGGGGTCAAAGAGGTTGAGCGTATCACGGGGCCAGCCGCCGGGGAAATCTTCTCGAATGAGGCCGTGGTTGCTGGTTTGGGCGAGGAGGGCTTCGGTGCCGTAGTAGGTACAGGGGATGCCCCGGAGGGTGTAGAGCAGGCCCAGGGCTACTTTGAGCTTAGCGGTGTCCTGGCCCAGGGCGCCATATACGCGGGCGAGGTCATGATTGTCCAGGAAGGTGATGAGGCTGTCCGGGCTTTGGTAGAGGTAATCGGCGGCCAGGCGGTAGTAGAGCTTTGTGATGCCGCCAGTCCAGCTTTGGGGCTGGTTGAGCGCTTCCAGGAGGGCGTAGTAGCCGGTGAAATCGGTGAGGCCGTCCAGGTGGGAGTTTATGGGGTTATGGGGCTGGGGGTGGCTGAAGTAGCTCTGGATCTCGGGCATGTGGACCCACAGTTCTCCAAAGAGGAAAAACTGGGGTCGTTCTTGATGAATGCGCTGGGCCAGGCGGCTCATAAAGGCTTGATCGGGGTAGGCGTAGGTGTCTATACGGAAACCGTCGAGGCCGTATTCGAGTATCCACCAGAGGCTTTGCTGGATGAGGTAGCGGGCCAGGTGGGGATTGCGCTGGTTAAGGTCCGGCATGTGGTGGTCAAACCAGCCTTGAGAAAAGGTAACTTTATCGTGCTGCGAGGCGTGGGGGTCGCTAAGGGTGGAGGCGCGGTACTGGGTTTTGCGAAACTGGGGAAAGAAGTGGAAGAAACTGCTGTCGGGCGGGTTTTGGAATAAGGGGTGCTGGTCGCCCACGTGATTGTAGACCACATCCATGACCATTTTCATATCCCGCTGGTGGAGTTCGTTTACCAGGGCCTGGTACTGGGCATTGCTGCCGAAGCGGGGGTCAATGCGGAAGTGATCGGTAATGGCGTAGCCGTGGTAGCTTTCATGGGGCTGGTCATTGGTAAGCAGGGGCGAGATCCAGAGGGTGCTAAAGCCCAGGGTATCGATATAATCGAGGTGCTGGCGGATGCCGGCGAGGTCGCCTCCGTGGCGGCCAAAGGGCTTTTCCCGGCCGTACTTTTCTTCCTGGAAGCCGGGCAGGCGGTCGTTAAGGGTATCGCCGTTGGCAAAGCGATCCGGGGTGATGAGGTAAAGGGCATCGGCGGGGCTCAGGCCGGCGGTTTGGTGGGGGTGGGGTGTTTTGAGCTCATAGTTTAGGCTGGTATCGCCCAGCTGGATGCGGAAGCCCTGGCCTTTAAAATCCTCCAGGGAAAGCAGGAGGTAAGCGTACTGCTCATTGGGGGCTACCTGGCTATTCAGTACCTGGGGTCCTTCTTGCTTGAGAGCGGGGGCCTGCTTGATGCCCTCTGGACGGTATAGTAAAAGCTCCAGGGTATCGTTTTGCAAACCGGTAAACCAGTGTGGGGGGTACACTTTACTTTGCCCGCTTAGGGAGGGCGTGGGTCCGGCAAATAGCAGAATGAAGGTTAATGAACCAGTGATAAGAAACTTAATGTGAGTCATGGTGCGGGAAAAACTTGATGCAATAGTAATACTTGAAAACAAATTTTTCGTTACTTTGCGAGGTAATTGTAAAAAATACACTTACTAATCCCTTTAATACTTTAAACCATGATGAAACTTTACACATTCGCAATGGCCTTGCTTATGGGTACTGCCCTGGTAGCCCAGCGCAACGTGACCTTCCAGGTAGACATGAGCGGCCAAACGGTAAGTGCCAACGGAGTCCATATCGCGGGCAACTTCCAGGATACGGCTGGTTTTGCCGGAAATTGGGACCCCTCCGCCACCCAGCTGACCCAGGTGGGTACTTCCAATATTTACGAAGTAACGGTAACCATACCGGACGGTCAGTACGAATTCAAGTACCTCAATGGCAATGCCTGGGGCACCGATGAAGGCGTACCCGCCGAAAGCCAGGTAAGCCTGGGCAAAGGTTACGATAACAGCAATGGCAACCGCTACGTGAAGATCCACAGCGACACCACGCTCCCCGCTATCGAGTTTGGCGGCAATGCGCCCGCCAACCACGAAAACCTCACCTTCCTGGTAGATATGGAACAGCAGTCTATGGTGGCCGATACCGTAAGCATAGCCGGTAACTTTCAGGGCTGGACCCCCGGCAAGTCCATGGCTTTTGACTACCTCGGAGACAGCCTCTACCGCTACGTAGCCTACATCCCCACCGGCGACACGGTTCAGTTCAAGTACCTCAACGGTGCGGCATGGGGTACGGACGAAAGCGTGCCTGCTGCCTGTGCGGTTAATAGCAACCGCCAGGTGATTGTAAGCGGCGATACCGTAGCTGGTCCTACCTGCTTTGGTCAGTGCGGTGCTTGCTTTGTGCCCGACACTTTTAACGTAACGCTCCAAGTAGATATGAGCGCCGTATGCGGCTTTGACCCCGCTACCGATACGGTAAGCCTGGCCGGACCCTTCAACGGCTGGCCCGGTGGCGTGAGCCCCGATTTGGCCACCGATCCCGATGGCGACATGGTGTATACCTACACCGGCCGCTTTACCGCCCCTTCTTTTGAGTACAAAGCCCGCTTCCACGATACTTCCGGAACCAACTGGGAAGGAGGTGCCAATAAAGTGGTAAACTTTAACGGCGATACTACCGTGCCCGTACGCTGCTTTGGCTTTGATACGGTAGGCGCTTGCCTGCCCAAGCCCGCCCCGAGCGACATTACCTTCGAGGTAGATCTCAGCCAGGCCACGGTAAGCTTCACTAAGGTATTCCTCATCGGCGATTTCACTACTCCCCCCTGGCAGTCTGGCGCGGTAGAAATGACCCCCACCGGAACCCCCGGTGTATTCGCTACTACCATTAGTGATGTGTGCCCCGGCAAAATATCCTATAAATTCATGGTAGAAGACGGTAGCGCTAACCAAACGGAGGAAGACTTTGCCAACGCCAACGACACCACTTGCCTCGAGCCCAGCGGTACCGGCAGCTTCAACCGCTTCTTTATCCGTCCGGATGATCAGCCCCAAACCCTGAGCGCTAAGTGGAGCGATTGCGCCACCATCGGCCTGGATGAAGCCGAAGCCCTGCGCTTTAGCGTGTACCCCAACCCCTTCCAAAATACCTCCACGGTAGCCCTGGGTGCTGGCGCGTATCATCTGAAAGTGTACAACAGTACCGGCGCCCTGGTACACGAAGTGAGTGAAGCGCGTGGCGAGGTAACCCTTCGCGCCGAAAACCTCGGCACCGGCGTATTCTTACTGCAAGTACAAGACGAAAAAGGCCACCGCCGCACCCAAAAGATCATGGTGCGCTAAGCACGCCGACTTCCTTTAATATGCAAGCCCCGCTGGATCTACTCCAGTGGGGCTTTTTTTTTGGGGCCTGCCGGCCAAAGGAGGGGCTACCTGGAGCAGAAACACCGCTCTATATTTTCTTGAGGTAACAAGGATACTAGGTGCCGGAGAGGAAACAGTTTATCGGCGGTATAGATTTCGTTTGCCCGTAGCGACTGTCCGTTGAAAAGGACGCGCTGGCGGCCAAAAATCAGCGGAAAGCCTTTGAGTACTGTCTGTCCATGCGGTGCGCTGTCGGGTTTAGAAAGTTGGTAAGCGCCGGTCTCCATATTTTCGGCGCCTGTCCCGGTTTTTAGGAGAGGTATGCGTAGCTTCAAAAAGGGGAGTTTGGCGTTTAAGGAGAGCACAAACGCCGCGAGAGGGGAGCGGAATTTCTAGACAGACCCTAAGAAGGATCCTCTTCCTGGCCCCGCTGCATCACCTTGGGCACCAGGAAGTAGTCCGTATCCCGTTGCGGGGCATTTTTAAGGGCCTCATCCTTGGTTACCGTTTGCGCCACTTGATCCGGGCGCAGGGCCTGGTTTTCTTCGTTGAGGTACACCAGGGGCTCCACGCCATCGAGGTCCAGCTCGCCAATTTTATCCACAAACTGCAGGATCTTATCCATATCTTCCAGCATGGCTTTTTTTTCCGTTTCGGAAAATTCGAGCCGCGCTAGGTGGGCGAGCTTATCTACTTCGGCGGGGGTCAGTTTCATAATGGGGGATTTTGGCGTAGAGCGCTTGCGAAATTACATTATAGCTGGCTTCCTTCAGGCGCTTGGCTTCTTGAGGGTCCTGGGACTGGGGATAGATGGCTTTATGCACGGTAACCCTCAAGCGGCCCGGCCCGGCGCCGGCTATGCCAAAAGGCAAGCGAAAGCGGCTGTCGTAAAAGCTCACCGGGATAATGGGCACCTGATGTTCCACCGCCAGCCGGAAAGCCCCCACCTTAAAGGGCGCCAGGAGCTTGAAGTCCTGAGCGATGCCCTCGGGATAAATGCACAGGCCCACCCCATCGCGCAGGGCGTGGCCCGCTTTTTCAAAAACTTCCCGGCGGCTATTTAGGCTTTTGCGGTCTACCAGGAGGTTGGTTTTTTGGTAAAAATAACCGAAGAGGGGCAACTTGGTGAGCTCTTTTTTACCGATAAAGAGGAAGCGATTGTAAAACACCCGCAGGGTGAGGTGAATGTCGATCATGCTGGTATGATTGGCCACGATGATGTACTGACCGTCCGCGCGGGGGCGTTCTTCCCAGTCAATTACCGCCCACATACCGCAAAAGAAAAGGGAAAGCCGGGCCCACAGGCGTTCCAGCTGAAAAAACCAGGGGTACCATTCCTTGCGCAAAGAGCTAAGGAAAAGCAAGGGCAAGAGGAGGAGTATCGCCAGGGCATTGGCTACGTAAAACCAGGGCACATACAGATACGAAAAGAGGTAAGTCCAGTTTTTCACAGCCGGCAAAAATAGCGAATGCCATTGTTTGAAACCCCCTTGCTAATTTTGAACCCTCCGTGGCCAAACAGCCCAAATTAAATAACTTCTTTTATGGCGCGCATTCTTACCGGTATTCAAAGCAGCGGTGTTCCCCATCTTGGCAATGCCTTGGGCGCCATTGAGCCCGCCCTTGAGCGAGCCCAGCAGGCGGAAAACGAGTGTTTTTACTTCATCGCAGACCTGCACTCCCTTACCAGCCTTAAAGAACCTGCCCTCCGCCGCGAAAATGTGCGCGCCGTGGCCGCTGCCTGGATGGCATTGGGACTGGACGTGGAGCGGCACTACTTTTACCTGCAGAGTGATGTTCCGGAAGTGACCGAGCTTACCTGGTACCTGAGCTGCTACACGCCTTATCCTATGCTGGCCAATGCCCACAGCTTTAAGGACAAACAGGATCAACTGGAAGAGGTCAATGCCGGTCTCTTCACTTATCCGGTGCTGATGGCGGCGGATATTCTGCTCTATGATGCGGAAGAAGTACCCGTGGGCAAAGACCAAAAACAGCACCTGGAAATGACCCGGGATATAGCGGGTGCTTTTAATCATCAGGCTGGGCAAGAACTGCTCACTTTACCGGCCCCCCGGATCGATGACCAGGTGATGACTATTCCCGGTATAGATGGTCGCAAGATGAGCAAGAGTTACGGCAATACCATTGATATTTTTGCGCCGGCTAAAACGCTTAAAAAACAGGTGATGCGGATCGTTACCGACAGCCGCGAGCTGGAAGAGCCTAAAGATCCGGACCGCTGTCATGTTTTTGCGCTTTATGCACATTTGGCCGAAGGCCCCGCTATAAACACCATGCGCGAACGCTACCAGGCGGGGGGTTATGGCTATGGGCACGCCAAAAAGGAACTCCTGCGGGTGATACACGAGCGCTACGGGGCGGCTCGTGAGCGTTATGAGGCGCTTATGGCTGAGCCCGCTCGCATTGATACGGCGCTGGAAAGGGGCGCTGAAAAGGTACGCCCCATTGCCCGGGCTACTTTAGAAAGGCTGCGCGCCGCGCTGGGCTTTGGCAGCCGCTAATCATTGAGCTGAAGTACGGCCAGGAAAGCCTTTTGGGGGATTTCTACGTTGCCCACCTGCCGCATCTTCTTTTTACCGGCTTTTTGTTTTTCCAGGAGTTTTCGCTTCCGGGAAATATCACCGCCATAGCATTTGGCGGTTACGTCTTTGCGCAGGGCACTGAGGGTTTCCCGGGCAATGACCTTGGCCCCGATGGCGGCTTGCAGGGCGATCATAAACTGCTGGCGGGGGATGAGCTCCTTGAGTTTGCTACAGATTTTTTTGCCTATATCGTAGGCATTGCTGCGGTGGATGAGCGCGGAGAGGGCATCTACCTGGTCGCCGTTGATGAGGACGTCTACCTTTACCATGTCGGTTTCCCGGTAGTCCATGGGGGTGTAGTCAAAGGAAGCGTAGCCGCGCGAGAGGGATTTGAGGCGGTCGTAAAAATCAAAAACGATCTCCGCCAGGGGCATATCAAAGGTAAGCTCTACCCGCTCGGAGGTAAGGTATACCTGGTTTTTGAGATCGCCTCGCTTTTCGATGCAGAGGTTCATGACGGGGCCTACGAAGTCGGCCTTGGTAATGATCTGGGCGCGGATATAGGGTTCTTTGATGTGGTCTAGCTCGGAGGGTTCGGGAAACTCCGTGGGGTTGGTTACCAGCACCAATTTTTCGGGGTCGCTTTTCAGGTAGGCGTGATAGGACACGTTGGGTACGGTGGTGATCACGCTCATCTTAAACTCGCGTTCCAGTCTTTCCTGGATAATTTCCATGTGGAGCATGCCCAGGAAGCCGCAGCGAAAGCCAAAGCCCAGGGCGGCGGAGGATTCTGGCTCGAAGGTGAGAGAAGCATCGTTGAGCTGGAGCTTTTCGATGGCATTGCGCAGTTCTTCGTACTCGTCTGTATCTACGGGAAATATACCGGCAAAGACCATGGGTTTGACATCCTCAAAACCGCCGATGGCTTTATCGGCTGGGTTTTCTACGGCGGTGATGGTATCGCCCACTTTGACCTCTTTGGCTTCTTTGATGCCGGAGGTGAGGTAGCCTACGTTGCCCGCGTACACCGCTTCCTGCTTGTCTTGCTTGAGTTTAAGGACCCCCAGTTCTTCGGCCTCATAGGTGTGGCCTGTGTTCATGAAGCGGACCTTTTGGCCTTGCTTGATATGGCCGTTAAAAACCCGAAAGAGTACTTCGATGCCGCGGTAGGGGTTAAAAATGGAATCAAAGACCATGGCCTGGAGGGGCGCTTCGGCGTGGCCTTCGGGCGCGGGGATTCGGTGAACGATGGCGCTGAGGATATCAGCTACACCCTTGCCTTCCTTGGCGGAAGCCAGAATGATGTCTTCTTTTTTGCAACCGATCAGGTCAATGATCTGGTCGGTGACTTCTTCGGGTTGGGCACTGGGCAAATCAATTTTGTTCAGGACGGGAATGATCTCCAGGTCGTGTTCCAGGGCCAGATAGAGGTTGGAGATGGTTTGGGCCTGAATACCCTGGGCGGCGTCTACGATGAGGAGCGCGCCCTCGCAGGCGGCGATGGCCCGGGATACCTCGTAGGAGAAGTCCACATGGCCGGGGGTGTCGATGAGGTTGAAGGTATACTCCACGCCGTCTTGATCGTGCAGCATTTGAATGGCGTGGCTTTTAATGGTAATGCCGCGCTCGCGCTCAAGGTCCATATCATCCAGGAGCTGATCTTTTTTTTCGCGATCGGAAATGGTTTTGGTATTTTCCAGCAGCCGATCCGCCAGGGTACTTTTGCCGTGATCAATGTGGGCGATGATGCAAAAGTTGCGGAGGGTATCCATCTTGTTCATAAAAGGCCATTGCTTAAGAAGGGCAAAATTAGGGAAAAGCGGGCGGCCCCGCCGGGAAAATGCCCCTGCCAGCAGAATAAGTGGAACCGCCCTTTAACTCATCCAAAAGCGGCTTAAGACAATGGCCGATTGCTGAGTTGGGGAATTGATTTACTTTTATCCGCCTAAAACGACGTGCTATGAGAATACTGTTGAAAAACAAGCTTACGGCCCTGGCCCTTTTGGTAATGGCTTTTATGCTTCCCAAGGGTGCTGAAGCTTCCCACGTAGGGGCCGGCGAAATCTTTTACGAGTGGATCGGTGATGAGCAAGGCAAAGGCCTGATGGATTACCGCATCTACGTGACGATTTTCCGGAATACTACGGGTATTAATTACAGCGGCCCACCAGATGTCTGCGTATACCGTGAGTCCAATCCCTCGGGCACGGCTATTAATTTGACTATGACCAAACTGCTTCCCCCCAACCTGCCCGCCCAACACGACGTTACGCTCCCAAACCAAGATGAGTATGGCTGGTTCCCGGGGTCTGCTTTTCCTGGCGATAATGATGCCTGGGAAATCAACAACGTCAGTGAATGTGCCACGGCCGTAGAACCGCTTTCCGAGTATCGTTTTGTGGGAACAGTAACCCTTACCGGTGCTTTTACGGACTGGCGCATTGGGGTAGAAACTGTCTGCTGCCGCGACCAGAATGCCAACCTGAACGGCGGGGGCGGCTTTTACCTGGAAGCCGAGCTCAATAATGCTAAAGGGCCCAATAGCTCGCCCCGGATCATTACGCCTCCGGTGAAGAACTTTTGCGTGGTGCAGCCGGGCCAGCAGCCCTTTCAATGGTATCAGACGGCCTCCGAGGAGGATGGTGATAGTCTTTTTTATCGTTTCCATCCCGATGGTTCGCTGGATGGCAACTGCCCCGGACAAGGGGTGAACCAAATTCCCTTTGCTACCCCTTTTACCGCTTCCAACCCGCTTCCCTCCAATCCGCCGGTGAGCATTAATCAGCAATCGGGTATTTTTACCTTGAGCCCTACCCAGTCGGATCCCGATGGATATATCGTGAAAATAGAAGTGGTGCAGTACCGGCTGGATACCACCAATGGTATTTGGCTCAACGTGGGAAACACGGTTCGAGAGTTGCAAGTACCTATTACCGGAAACTGTTTAACCAATATCCAGGATGGGCCGGAATTAGACTTTACCCAGCCCAATGTGACGAGTTTCAACTTTACCAAAAATGATATGGACTCCCTGGAGCAGGCCTATCAGCTTCCCGTCATTCAAGGCCAAGATAGTAGCGGTTCCGCTGGTAATTTCAACAGCTTCGATATGGGCTTTTACCAAGGCTATGATTGCTTAGATGGCAGCATCCGGCTGGTTTGGGACAGCCCCGTTCGCTGCAATACCGTTACCCCCACCGATTTCCGGGTTACCGGCCCCGATGGCGTCCCTCGCCCAGTGGATAGCGTGGCCACCTATTGCCAGGTAGATGGGGTGACCAGCGTAACGGAACTATTCTTTGACCGGGCCATGGACCGCAATGGCAATTATCTACTCCAAATAAGAACGGGAACCGATAGCAACACGGTGGAAAACGAGTGCGGCTTTGCTACTTTTCCTTACTACTCTGTTTTGGTCGAAGTTAAGGGCTGCCCTTTGCCCGAGTACGACTTGGACGGGCTTACCGTTCGCGATGATAAAGACGTGGAAATCCGCTGGAGCGGCAATAGCGACCTGAACGATACCAACTTTATCGAAAGTTTTAACCGCTGGCGTATTTACAAAAGCGAAATAGGCAAAACCCCTTTGACCCCCTACGCCCAGGTAGATCAGGCCACCGCCCGCCGTTTTGTGGATACCCTGGCCAATCGGTGGTTTGTAGATCATGTCCATTGGAACTACGCCATTACCCTGGAGTACAACGGAAAAGAGGAAGAGCTCTCCCGGCTCTGTTCCAACATTCTCCTTCAGCAGGATACCACCCGCAACAGCGAAACCAACATGGGCCTTTACTGGGAGCCCTACCCCTGTATCCCGGATTCCCTTATTCAGTACAATGTTTATCAAGGCAAAGTGGATACCATCAATCAGTCCGTGAGCTGGCAGTACATCGAGTCCGTAACCGATACTTCCTACGATCTGGCCATCCCCAAAGCGGATAGCTTGAACCAGGGTGTATACGCTACCCGCGTGGTAGGGCGCAACCCCAACGGAGCGGCTTTTAAAGACAGTTCTATGTCCAACTGGCTCTACTACGAGATCATTTGGTACCCCCCACCACCCCCGCCTGAACCACTAGGGGAAATAGTAATCCCTAACGTGATCACCCCCAATGGCGATGGCATCAACGACCGCTTCCACATCAAACCGCCCGAAAATGGAGAGCCCTACGAAAAATTGAGCATTTCCGTGTACAACCGTAACGGGGTGCTGGTATTCGAAGATCCTGAATTCGAAGACCGCAATACCGCTTCCGAGGGTTGGGCCGGTGTAAGTGAGTCGGGCAATAAACTGGCCGACGGTGTGTACTATTATATCCTAAAAATGAGCGACCCCCTCCGCGGAGAGGAGACCACCCGTAAGGGCAATATCACCATTATGAGCTCCATTCAGTAAAAGCTGAATTTGCTCAGAGAGCATGAGGCCTCGTCGGTTTTCCCGGCGAGGCTTTTTTATGAGTAGCCCATCAATTCCTGAAATGTGGCCGGTAGTTGTTTACTTTGCAGCTAAGCTAAAAACCGCCCGCTATGAGCCATATGGACGATAAAATAAAAGAACTGGAAGCCAAAAGGGCAGAAGCCCTTAAAGGCGGCGGTGAAAAACGCATCGAAGCCCAGCACGATAAAGGTAAGCTTACCGCCCGCGAGCGCATTCACTTCCTTCTGGATGAAGGCAGCTTCGAAGAAACGGGTATGCTGGTGACCCACCGCTCCACCGATTTTGGCCTGGATAAACAAAAGGTGCTGGGCGATGGCGTGGTAACCGGTTACGGCACGGTAGAAGGCCGCCTGGTGTACGTTTTTGCGCAGGATTTCACCGTCATGGGCGGTTCCCTGGCTGAGGCACACGCCGAAAAAATCGTCAAGCTTATGGATCTGGCGATGCAAAACGGCGCGCCCGTCTTTGGCCTCAATGATTCTGGCGGCGCCCGGATCCAGGAAGGGGTGGTATCCTTGGGGGGGTACGCGGATATCTTTTACCGCAATACCCGGGCCAGTGGCGTTATTCCCCAGATCTCGGCCGTTATGGGCCCCTGCGCCGGCGGGGCTGTATATTCCCCTGCCCTAACCGATTTCGTAGCCATGGTGGAAAAAAGCAGCTACATGTTCGTTACCGGCCCCAATGTGGTCAAAACCGTAACCCACGAGGAAGTAAGCTCCGAAGAACTGGGGGGCGCCCAGGCTCACGCCAGCAAAAGCGGCGTTACCCACTTTGCTTACGAAAATGAAATAGCCTGCCTCAACGGCTTACGCCAGCTTATAAGCTACATTCCCCAAAATTGTGAAGAAGAACCGCCTAAACTCCCTTACGAGCCCGAAGACGAAGCCCGCCCCGCCCTCAATGAGCTGATCCCCGAAAACCCCAACCAGCCTTATGATATCCGAGAGGTGATCAATGGTACGGTAGATGCCGATTCCTTCCTGGAGGTGCACCGAGATTTTGCCCAAAACATCGTGGTAGGCTTTGCCCGCTTGGGCGGCCGCAGCATAGGGGTGGTAGCCAATCAGCCCGCCTACCTGGCCGGGGTGCTGGACATTGATTCCTCTACCAAAGGCGCGCGCTTTGTTCGCTTCTGCGATAGTTTTAACATCCCCCTCCTGGTACTGGAAGACGTACCCGGCTTCCTGCCCGGTACCGATCAGGAGTGGAACGCCATCATTACCAACGGGGCCAAACTGCTTTACGCCTTTAGCGAAGCCACCGTACCCCGGATCACGGTGATCACCCGAAAAGCCTACGGCGGGGCCTACGACGTGATGAATTCCAAGCACATCGGCGCGGACTTGAATTACGCCTGGCCCTCCGCCGAAATTGCCGTAATGGGGCCCAAGGGCGCCGCCGAGATCATTTTCCGCAAGGAAATCAAAAACGCCGAAGATCCCGAAGCTAAACTGGCCGAAAAAGAGGCCGAATACGGAGAGCTCTTTGCCAATCCTTATCGCGCCGCGGCGCGAGGCTACGTGGATGAGGTGATTCGCCCCGATCAAACCCGGGAAAAGCTCATTAAATCCTTCCGCATGCTGGAAAATAAAGTGGATACCCTGCCGCGCAAAAAGCACGGCAATATCCCGCTTTAACAACAAAATGGGCCGGGTCCGATTACGGCTCCTTTTACCGGATTGCTTATGGACATCCTCTGCTCTTTGCGATTGCCCCGGAAACCGTTTCTCGTGCCTCTTTACGGGCTTTTAAGCCTCATCTTTTGCCTGGGGGCCGGAAATACTTTTGGCCAAAGGCCGCAACCAACAACCCTGCTGGAGCAGCTCGAAATAGAGCTGGACAGTGCTACCCTGCACTGGCCCCAAGATACCGTAGCCCGGGTGCTGCCCCTGCCTTACCAGCAGGAGCAGGAACAAGCCCGGGTCTTACTGGAGGCCCGCCAGCCTCTGCGCAAAGCGCAGTGGCTACCCACTGAGGGCCTTTATTTGCTGGATTCTCTCGCTCCCGAAGGCCGCTACCTGCGTTTCCGCTTGCGCTTTACCGGCTTAAGTCAGTGGGAAGAGGGGGCGCTGCGCTTACGCCTTATTACCCGGGCCGGCGATACAGCGCAGGTGTACC
>CAJXMS010000011.1 GCA_913056475.1 uncultured Bacteroidota bacterium | reverse complement strand
CAAAACCACCCGCCCCTGATCAGCCCCGGCCGCGGCCGCACCACCTGCAGCTACTTTCTCCCCGGCGACAGCACCATCGTTTACGCCAGCACCCACCTGCAGATGGACAGCTGCCCCCCCGTACCCAGCAAAGAAAAAGGCTACGTCTGGCCCATTTACCCGGCCTACGACATCTTCGTGGCCGATCTCCAGGGCCGTATCCTGGACACCCTCACCACCCATCCCGGCTACGATGCCGAACCCACCGTATCGCCCGATGGGGAAAAGATCGTCTTCACCTCCATCCGCAGTGGCGACCTCGAGCTCTGGACCATGAACCTCGATGGTAGCAACAAAAAGCAAGTAACCGACCAGCTCGGCTACGACGGCGGTGCCTTCTTCTCCCCCGATAGCAAGCGCCTCGTGTTCCGCGCTTCCCGTCCGGAAAGCAAGGAAGCCCGCGCCACCTACCGCAAGCTCCTCGACTCCAACCTCGTCAAACCCACCGCCATGGAAGTCTTCGTGGTAGACGTGGACGGCAGCAACCTCCGCCAAGTCACCGATCTGGGGCAGGCCAACTGGGCCCCCTTCTTCCACCCCAGCGGCGAAAAGATCATCTTTTCTTCCAATCACGAATCCCGCCGCGGCTACCCCTTCCACCTCTACCTCATCAACGTAGACGGTACCGGCCTAAAACCCGTTACCAACAGCCGCACCTTCGACGCCTTCCCGATGTTCAGCTTTAGCGGCGACAAGCTCCTCTTCTCTTCCAATCGCGCCAACGGCGGTGGCCGCGCCACCAATCTTTTTCTCGCGGAGTGGAAAGAGTAGCCCCCCGGGGTATATTATATCGGCCTCATCGGCCAAATGAGAGGCAACACAAAATGGAGGTATCGGGCCTCATTTGGCCGGTGAGGCCCACCCTACCGTACCGTAAAGCGCAGCCTAGTAGAGACGGAACGGCGGTCCCACAAACGCAGGAAGTAAATCCCAGCGGCCTTCACGGAAGGTTACATTTGGCCGGTGAGGCCGCCCTCAGCGTACCGAAAAGCGCCGGATGGTGGCCCTTCCCTGTTCATCCCAAAGCCGCAAAAAGTAAATGCCCGCCGCCCATTCTTGCGTGGAGAGGCGGTACGGCGGCGCCGGGAAAGGGCCTTCGGTGATGGCTTGGCCCAGGCCGTTGCGTACCTCATAGCGCTGGAGCCGGCGGGGGCTCTCGATGGTGAGCGACTGGGCGGCCGGCTGAGGGTAGAGCTGGGTGTTGGCCCAGGGCTGTTCGGGTACGCCGATAACGTAGCAATTTTGACCCGGCTCTAAATCGCTGTATATTAAATTATTATCATCATAAACGCAGGTTAGGTAATTATTGACATCCACAATAACGCGTACAAAAGGATAGGGGTAAATCAAGCCCCGGAAACTCCCCAGGCCTTCTACCCAATGGTAATAGCGGGAGCGCTGCGGACCTACCACCCGGCCGTGGAAATGCGGCCGGGCTGTATTGTTTCCGTCCAAAAAGGTAGTGATGCTGTCCACCACCAGCCAATTGCTGCTATCGGGTTGGAAGGCGGCTATTTGGACCGAATCGCCCGGCTGGAGGCCGAAGTAGAGCACTTGGTTGGGCCGTAGGCTATCGTTTTGATAATCGATGGTGAGGGTTTGCGCGATAGTGTCCTCGATTAGATAGGCACTGGTGTCTTGCACCAGACCCGTAGTATCTTCCCGCAACAAGAGGGAACGATCGAGCTGGGACTGCAGGGTGTCCCTTTTCACACGGTAGATCTGGGTGGAACTCCCCAGCCCGGGCGACACCGACCGCAGGTACATCTTTCGGCCATCCACGGCCGTGGGCAGATAAGATTGGGCAAAAAGGCTCGAAAAAGTGAGGCCCATCAAGAGAAGAAAGAAATAGAGATAGCGCATAATGCATAATTTGATTTAAAACTAATAAAATTTTTTGATCGCCACCGGGGTTGAAATATAAAGGGATGTTGTGCTGCGCGATAGCGCGGTAAAGGAAAGCAGGTATGCCTGCCTTTGCCAAGCCTTCCCTACCGGCTGAGGGGTCACGTTTTGGGGAAGCGTCGCTACGTAAGGATGCTTACGGTTCGTAAGGAGGACCTGCGCTATACTACGGATCTACTGCTTCCTCCCATCAAAACGACGTTTTTGGGAATCGTCGCTACGTAAGGATGTTTTCGGTCTGTGGTGAGGCGCTGTTCTATACTACGGATCAACTGTTTCCGCCCATCAAAACGACGTTTTGGCAAACGTCGCTACGTAAAGATGTTTTCGGTCTGTGGTGAGGCTCTTTCCCCCTCATCAATTTAACAATTAAACAGTTAAACAATTTAACAACCGTCCCGAAAAACCGCCTCAAACTTCTGTAAAACAAATAATTATCGTCTAAGATGGAGCATCCAAGATCTTAGTTCCAGCAGCGAGAATCTAAAGTCTAGCATCCAAAATCTAAGATCTCACCTTCTAGGCGCCCGCTTGCCTCGGAGGCTGAAGCGGGTTGCCTTTTTCTCATTACCTTATCCGTCATCCTTTAAAAATTGAGCTTATGCCCACTTACCGCGCCGGCGCCCTGGTCATCGGTTCGCTCTACTGGGACACCGTACCGGAGCGCCAGGAATGGCGAAAAAAGTATTTCGACACAGCGGATCACCCAGAAGCCCTGCCGGTTCCCCTGCCCCTGCGCTACGGGATGTATTCCCGCAAGCGCCAGTGCCCCACCATGGTACTGAGTCAGGACTGGGCCCAGGCCGGTAGGCTAGGCCAGGCCCTGGCCCTGCCTTTTCAGGAAACCTACGAACTTCCCGCGCTCCTGGCGGCCGCCCGCGATCAGTCTTACGCCGAAGGCCCGGCCGACCGCCGGCTCATTAAGGGCAACTCCACCGATCCCTGGTGCCTGCTGGTGGCCTGGCTCAATCCGCAGCTCGATGATCATCGCCGCGAAGCCTTCCTACAGGCCTGGACCACCGCTTACGAGGCCCCCTTATCCCCCGCTCTGCTGGCCCGTTTTCGCATGGAAAATGAGCCCGAAGGCCTGATCGACGCGCAGGGCTGCCTCCAGTACCCCTGGCCGGAACAGCTAAGCGATTGGGATCTGCTTTTTCTTACGCAGACCCGCCCCATCCGCGGCAATGGGCAGCGCAATGCCTATCCCGACCCGGCCGAAATAGCCCGCGAAAGTGCTCCGCGGCCCAGCTATTTTCTGTGCAACCGCTTCTTCGGGCTCCACACCGCCCAAGACGGGAAAATTGCCTCCCAGTTGCAGCACCAGGCCCCAGCAGAGACCATCGCGCAAAATGCCCGGTGGGAAGGCTGCTTAGCTCAGGTAAGCGCGCAAACACCTCAGATCCTGCGCGAAGCGATGCGGCACCAATAGCCGGAGACGTTTCCCAGTCCCTGACGTGGCCGCTCGCTCCCAATCCCCATAAATTACCAAAAAACCGTCTCCCCCAAGAAAGTTGATGGCATTTTAATGAATTTCTTCAATGCCAATGAAGGAAGTAGCATAAATTTCTTCAGTGGGGGGATTAGGGGCCTAGAAAGGCACATTTCGGCCCGGCCCCTTTTACCCACTCACTTTGATAAAAAAAGCCCCCATAGCCCCTGCCATGACTTCAGTTCAACCGGGGTCCACGGGGAAGCCAGGAAACCGGCCGGGAAGCCTGCTTCGTGGCAATATCAAAGTCTGCTCCGGGCGGGCTTAAAGCTTCTTTTTAAATTTCTTGTTGGCCTTGGCCATGGTCTTGGAGAGCGCTTCCTCCACCAGCTTATCAAGCGTGCCTTCGGGACTTTTGCTTGTCAGCTTGTTATCGGATATGGCCGAAAACTCGTACCTTATAATATCGTCTCCAGCTGCATTGATCAACCTAAACGTGAGCGCACAGCGCACCCTTTTTCGTAAGCCACTGTTTTCGCTAAAACTGTAAAAAGCCCGTACAACCATTAGGCCATTTACCTCCTGCGGAAGGTAGCGGAAGGCCTGCGCCATGGTTTTTGTCTTGACGGGGCTTATGAAGGGGTAGCCTTCCGGAGTAAGGAAGTGGGCCCCCGCGTACATTATTTTTTCCACATCGTCGGGATCCTGATCCAGCGTGGCCGCATATTCCTGAAATCCTGGCGAATTAAGCAAGGCTTCTTCTTTCATCACTTTGCCAGTGAGTTTGGGCGTCAGCTTAAAGAAATCTCTCCGTACCTTATTGGCTACATCTTCTATATTGGTATCCAAGTCTCTTATCTCTGTCAAGACCATTTCTCCAAGAGAAGAGGTTTCTCGCACCCTTTCATTGGAATTAAAAGAGAGCACGGCAATCTTGTCAACTTTTTGATAAGCCTCTTTCTTAATGGCACAACTGCTAAGGGTAAAGATGGCGAGGACCAGCACCCCCATCATTCTTCCGTTCATATAGCTTGGTATAATTTATTGGTTTGCTCTCCAAATATAGCTAATAAGTAACACTTGCTCACCGTATATAAAAATAGGCCGATCCCGCGTTTGACCACCTGGCCCCCCTGCCTCAAACGCACCAAAACAAGTGGCCTGAGGCCCCCTGCCTTAGAATGCCTTATTTTTGCCCCCATTCAGTCTCGTAAACGCCCATGGCCGCTACCCAAAAGCGCAAGAAAGCTCCCCGCCAAAAAACCCCTACTCCTGCCCGCCGTTTATGGCAGCGGCTGCGCGGGGAGCAGGCCCGCTTGGTGTACGGCTGGCTGGGTATTGGATTGGGCCTTTTTCTCCTGGGCGCCTTCGGCTCTTTTTTCCTGCACTGGGAAAGCGACCAAAGCCTGCTCGAAAACGAACTTTTTACCTCCCTGGCCAACCGTGATACCCAGGCGCAAAACCACCTGGGCAAATTAGGCGCCCAACTGGGGCACTTTTTCATCTTCAAAGGCTTCGGCATCAGCGCCTTTTGGCTGGCCCTGCTCTCTCTCTGGGTGGGGCTGCGCACGGTATTGCACCTGCGCCCAGCCTGGCAGGCCCGGCACGTGGCCACCGCCCTTTTCTTACTGGTGTGGGGCGCCACTACCATCGGCTACCTCCAGGGCCAGCCCGGCATTTGGAGCGGCGCTACCGGTTATTTCAGTAGCGACTGGTTGCTAAGCTGGGCCGGGCCGGTAGGCAGCGCGGTTTTGCTCCTGGTGGCCCTTTTGGCTTTTCTCACCCTCCGGCTGGGCTGGACACCCGCGGTTCTGAGCGCCGGCCTGCAGCGACTGAGCTCCCGGATAGAAGCCCTTTTCTCGAAAAAAGACCCAGCCGCCCGCGGCGAAGAAACCCATTTGGCCGCCAGGCCCGATCAGGAACCCCCGGAAGCGCTCCACAAAAAAGCCTCCCCCCAGGAAACGGCGGCTCCCGCCCCCTCCTTTGAGGTGGTGAATGCGGCCCAGGGGCCAAATGAAAAACCAGAGTCCCCCGAAGCAGAGTCGCCTGATGATGAGCAGGCCTCGGACGAGGACACCCTGCTGGAAATTGAAAAAACCGCCGAAGAAGAAGCCCTGAGCAAAAAAGAACTTTCGCAAAAGGTGAAAGACTTCGGGGAATACGACCCCAAACTCGATCTCTCGCGCTTCAAACTACCCCGAATAGACCTTCTAAAGGACCACGGAGGGGGCAATATCAAAATAAACCAGCAAGAGCTGGAGGAAAATAAGGACCGCATCCTGGATACGCTGAAGAATTACAACATAGACATCAGCAAGATCAAAGCTACCACCGGCCCTACGGTAACCCTCTACGAAATAGTACCGGCCGCCGGGGTGCGGATCAATAAGATCAAGAACCTGGAAGACGACATTGCCCTCTCCCTGGCGGCCCTGGGCATCCGCATCATTGCGCCCATTCCGGGCCGTGGCACCATCGGTATTGAAGTACCCAGCACCAATCCCCAGATCGTGCCCATGCGGGGCCTGGTAGCCGGCGAAAAATTTCAGCAGAGCGAGGCAGAACTGCCCATTGTCCTGGGCAAAACCATCAGCAACGAAACCTACGTAACCGATCTGGCCAAAATGCCCCACCTCCTCATGGCGGGGGCCACCGGCCAGGGTAAATCCGTGGGCCTCAACGTGATCCTGACCTCGCTGCTGTACAAAAAGCATCCCTCGCAGGTGAAATTTGTGCTGGTGGATCCCAAAAAGGTGGAACTAACCCTTTTCAATAAAATTGAGCGCCACTACCTGGCCAAACTGCCCGATACGGAAGAGGCCATCATTACCGATACCGCCAAAGTGGTCAATACCCTCAACTCGCTGTGCATAGAAATGGACGAACGCTACGAGTTGCTCAAATCGGCCATGACGCGCAACATCAAGGAGTACAACCACAAATTCGTAAACCGCAAACTCAACCCCGAGGAAGGCCACCGCTACCTGCCTTACATCGTGCTGGTGATCGATGAGTTTGCCGACCTGATCATGACCGCCGGCAAGGAAGTAGAAACCCCCATCGCCCGCCTCGCCCAGCTGGCAAGGGCGGTAGGTATTCACCTCATCGTGGCTACCCAGCGCCCCTCGGTCAACGTGATTACCGGTATTATCAAGGCCAACTTCCCCGCCCGGATCGCTTTCCGCGTTACCAGCAAGGTGGATTCCCGTACCATTTTGGACGCCGGCGGGGCAGAGCAGCTTATCGGTAAGGGCGATATGCTCATGAGCCTGGGTCAGGACCTTATCCGCCTCCAGTGCGCTTTTGTGGATACGCCCGAAGTGGAGGATGTAACCGACTACATCGGCAGCCAGCAGGCCTATCCCGATGCCTACAAACTCCCCGAATACCACGGAGAAGAGGAAGAAGGCGGTGCCGGCGAAATAGACCCCAGCGACCGGGATGCGCTCTTTGAAGACGCGGCCCGCTTGCTGGTGATCCATCAACAGGGCTCCACTTCCCTCCTCCAGCGAAAGCTTAAACTAGGGTACAACCGCGCCGGCCGGATCATAGACCAGCTGGAAGCCGCGGGGGTGATAGGCCCCTTCGAAGGCAGCAAGGCCCGCCAGGTACTGGTGCAAGACGAAGCGGCTTTGGAACAATTATTGGAAAACGAAAAGAATCAGTCCTAATACGGAGCCTTAAACAAGGGCTCTTTTTAAAATTAACCTCCGTTACTATGCGTATTTTACTTGCCCTTATGCTGATCGCCGGCAGTTTTTCCGGAGCCAACGCCCAAGCTTCCTATAAGCAAGCCAAGGCCCTGCTGGAAGAAGCTTCCCAAAAAATGAAAAGCTACGAGACCGTTCAGATCGATTTCGACTACGCCTTTGCCAATAACCGGGTGGATCCGCCCATCACCCAAACCAAAGCCGGTCAAATAACCTTAAGTGGGGATGATTACCGCCTCTCCATGCCCTCCATGAAACAGCTCCGCGTGGGCAATAAACTTTACAATATCCTGCCGCAGGACAAAGAGGTTCAGGTAACCACCTACCAGCCCGAAGAAGACGAAGGCCTTACCCCCAGCAAAATACTCAACCTCTTTGACAAGGGTTACAGCTACAAAATGGGAGGCAGCGAAACCGTCAAGGGCGAAAAGGTCCGCTACGTGATCCTCAAGCCCAATGCCAGCGAAAGCATCGATAAAGTAAAGGTGGGCATAGAGGCCGAGAGCAAGCAAGTCCATTCCATGAAGCAATGGGGTACCAATGGCACCGTTACCACCCTTACCGTGAAGGAAGTAAGCCCCAACCCCGAGCTGCCCCAGGGCTTTTTCCGCTTCGATAAAAGCGATTATCCCGGCTACTATATTGCCGACTGATGTATAAGATCGACCGGTTCGTCCTTCGCTCCTTCTTACGTCCCTTCCTGATCACCTTCTTCGTGATGGTGTTTTTCCTGCTCATGCAGTTTGTGTGGAAGTACGTTAATGAGCTGGTGGGCCGGGGAATCGAATGGTATTATATCGCCGAGCTGCTTTTTTATACCTCCGCTACGGTAGTGCCCCTGGCGCTTCCCCTGGCGGTACTGCTGAGCTCGCTGATGGTCATGGGCAGCCTGGGCGAAAACAACGAGCTGGCAGCGCTCAAGTCCAGTGGCATTTCCCTGCTCCGCGTGCTGCGCCCCCTGATGGTCTTTGTGGGCCTCCTGTCGGTAGGCGCTTTCTTTTTTGCCAATAACGTGATCCCGGTGGCCAATTTTGAGAGCGAGTCCTTGCTGGACAATATCCGCAACGCCAAACCCGCCCTGAGTATCCAGCCCGGGGTCTTTTTTACCGGTATAGAGGGCTACGCCATTAAAGTAGATGAAAAGTACGGCCCCAATCAAAGCAAGCTTCGAAAGGTGCTGATCTACGACCACAGCCGGCAGGGCGGCAATACCAAAGTAGTGGTGGCCGATAGTGGTAAAATGCGCATCACCGAAGACCAGCGCTTCCTGAACATTACCCTCTACAACGGGCATTTGTACGAAGAACAACGCCCCCAAAAGCGCGAGGCGCGCGACAATCATCCCTTGGTGCGCAGCGACTTCCAGCGGAATCTCATGCGCTTTGACCTCAGTGCCTTTAACGATCGGGACCTGGATGCCAAAAGCCGCAAAGAACATGATATGCTCAACGTGCGCCAGCTTACTCAAACCGCCGACAGCCTCCGGAAAGTCTTTTCCGACCGACGAGAAGAATTTACCGGCCAAATGAAAAAGCGCTACCAGTTCGAACGCCCCAAAGTGGACCAACGGGATAGCCTCCCCCCCCTGAAGGACAGCATCCTGGCCAATTTATCCCTGCCCGTGCGCCGCCGAGTTATCCAAAATGCCCTGCGGCTGGCCCGCAGTACCAAAGCTTACTACAGCAATGCGGCCACCGAATACACCTGGCGGAGCCAGATCATCACCCGCCACCTGCTGGAATGGCAGCGCAAGTTTTCCATGAGTTTTGCCGTGATCGTTCTCTTTTTCATTGGCGCTCCCCTGGGGGCCATCATTCGGAAGGGCGGTATGGGCCTTCCCGTAGTGGTGAGCGTGATTATCTTCATCCTTTACCACGTTTCCAACTTCTCTTTTGAAAAACTGGGCCGCTACGAAATATGGGACCCCTTCCCCGCCATGTGGACGGCCAATCTCATTTTGCTGCCCATCGGCATCTGGCTTACTTACAAAGCCACCACGGACAGCACCCTTTTCAACGTGGATACCTATCTGCGGCCCTTCCGGAAAATTTGGAGCATCTTTGCCGGCCTCAAAGCCCGCTCTGTCCGTGAAAGTGCTGCTCCTCGCCAATAAAGTTCCCTACCCCCCTTTTGATGGCAGCTCCCTGGCCATCCGCAGTATGGTGGAAGCCTACCGGCTAAATGAGGTAGCGGTCCGCCTCCTGGTTCTCAACACCAACAAGCACCATCGAGACCCCGCTACCGTGCGCCGTAATACCCCGCCGGGCGTAGAGATAGACCTCCTGCCCGTTCGCACCCGGCCCACCGCCCTGGGGGCACTGCTCAATTTGGCCAATCCCCTCCCCTACCACGTATCCCGCTTTTACAAGCCCATCTTAAAACGAGCGCTGCGGTCCTTACTAAAAGCAGAAACCTTTGATTACATCCAGCTGGAGGGCCTGGCCATGGCCCCCTATGCGGCCTACATCAGGCGTTACAGCCAGGCCCCCGTATTGCTGCGGGCCCACAACATAGAGCACCACATCTGGGAGCGCCATCAGGCCCACGAAAAAAACTTTCTGCGCCGGCTTTATTTGCAGCTGGAAAACACCCGCCTCCGCCGCTACGAAAAAAAACAGCTTCAGGCCATGGACGGCCTACTTTTTATCGCCGCCCCCGACCGGGATTGGTTCCGGGCACAAGGCGGAAAGCAGCCGGCAGCAGTATTCCCTTGCGGAACGGATGCCTCCGCGCCAAAACAGACCCCAAGCGCGCCCTCCTACGACATTACTTACCTGGCCAGCCTGGACTGGCTCCCCAATCAACAAGGCATGCAATGGTTCATGGACCAGGTATGGCCCCGTTTGCAAACCCTACGCCCCGGCACCACCATGGCCCTGGCCGGCCAGCGTATGCCGGAGCACCTCCGGCGCTGGCAAAGCTCCCTCTTTCATGTCTTAGGCGCCGTAAAGGATGGCCCCGGATTTATTCAAGAAGGCCTTCTTACCGTGGTGCCCCTCCTGGCAGGCAGTGGCATGCGGGTAAAACTGATCGAGAATCTGGCCATTGGGCAACCCATGGTGGTAACCCCGCAAGCGGCAGAAGGCCTCCCCTTACAAAATGGCGAGCACCTTTTAATTGAACAGGAGCCGGAGGCCTTTGCCCGGGCCACCGTCCAATTGCTTAAACAACCGGCCGAGGCCAGTGTCCTGGGCCAGACGGGCCAATCTTGGGTGCTGCGCCACTACCAGCACGCCCAAATTGGTAAGCGCCTGCTGGATTTCTTGCAAAAGCTCTGAAAAAGGCCGCTCCGCAAAAAGACCTGCGGGACAAAACGCCGGTAATTTGGCTGGAAGACCCTAATCCCCCGCCCAGACTTATTCCCCTCGCCGGTAGATTGTATTTTCGCGCGCTGCAAGAGACCCTGCCCCGGAGAAAAGCTCTGCTTTGTCCACCAGGCATGAACCTGTACCCCGGTCCCGGGTTCCCTTGCCAGTACGCCTAGAAAATAGCCACATGTCAGGGAAAAACTCCCCTTCCACCCCCATTGAATTAGACCCCATAGAAGACGCCATCGCCGATATACGGGCGGGCAAGGTGGTGATCGTTGTTGACGACGAAGACCGCGAGAACGAAGGGGATTTTGTAGCCGCGGCCGAAAAAGTAAGCCCGGATATGATCAACTTTATGAGCAAGGTGGGGCGCGGCCTTATCTGCACGCCGCTGATCGATGAGCGCTGCCAGGCCTTAAACCTCCAGCCCATGGTAAGCCAAAACACCGATCCCATGCATACCCAGTTTACCGTCTCGGTAGACCTGCGCGGGAATGGGGTTACCACGGGCATTTCGGCGGCCGACCGGGCCAAAACCATCCGGGCCCTGATCCAGGAAGAGACCCGTCCGGAAGACCTCAACCGCCCGGGGCATATTTTTCCCTTGATCGCCAAACCCGGTGGCGTACTGCGCCGCACCGGTCATACCGAAGCGGCCATCGATCTGGCGCGCCTGGCGGGTATGCAGCCAGCGGGCGTCATTGTAGAGATCATGAACGAAGATGGCACCATGGCCCGACTGCCCCAGCTCAGCGAAATAGCCCGTCGCCACGACCTTCGTTTGGTAAGTATCGCCGATCTGGTAGCTTACCGCATGGAGAAGGAATCGCTCATTGCCAAAGAAGAATAAATGGTGCTGGAGACCCTGCACGGCCCTTTTACCCTGCATGCCTACCGGCAAACCACCAACGACCAAATACATATAGCCCTGACGCGGGGCCATTGGCAAGCTGATGAGACCGTCATGGTGCGCATGCACAGTGCCCGGGTAGCCCACGATATTTTTGCCATGCTTACCACCGATAGCCAGCAGCAGCTACACCGGGCCCTGGAGCTGGTAGCCGCCGAAGGCAAGGGGGCCGTGGTGTATATGAACCAGGAAATGAACCGCAACAATCTACTGGACCGCATCCGAGAGCGCAAAAAACAGGGCCTCCACCAACCCGGCGCCCGCCCCAGCTTTGTGCGCGACGGTCGAGACTTTGGCATCGGGGCGCAGATCCTTCACGACCTGGGCATAAGCCGGATCAAGCTGCTTACCAATAACCCTATGAAACGCGTGGGGATTACGGGCTACGGGCTTACCATCGAGGAGAACATCACCATGTAAAGCCTGTCTCTCCGGATGCGCAATAAGCCCATAACCGTCCTTTTCGTCACCATTTTTATCGATCTAATGGGTTTTGGGATCGTCATTCCCGTTTTGCCCATTTACGCCAATGAGCTGGGGGCGAGCGGCACCATGATCGGTCTAATCACTGCCAGCTTTGCCATCATGCAGTTTCTTTTTGCGCCTTTTTGGGGCGGTTTAAGTGATCGCTATGGACGGCGTCCCATCCTGCTGGCCAGCATTGGCCTGATGGGCCTGAGCTATTTGCTTCTCGCCCAGGCCGAAAGCCTCTGGCTCTTGCTGCTTTCCCGGATGCTGGCGGGCGTAGGGGCCGCCAATATTTCCACCGCCAATGCTTTTATCAGCGATGTAACCCCCGCCAAAGACCGCTCGAAAAACTTCGGCCTGGTGGGAGCGGCCTTTGGCCTGGGCTTCATTTTTGGGCCGCCCCTGGGGGGCTTTCTTAAAGACCATTTTGGCATGGCCAGCGTGGGTTACGTCTCAGCCGCTATGGCGGGGGGAAATTTACTGATGGCCTACTTCATGCTTCCCGAGTCTTTGCAAACAGAAGAGCGCAGCGGTAAAAAGAGCCTCTTTCCCAATCCCTTTGGCGAGATCATCCGGGTATTGCCCCGCAAAGAACTCAGCCGGCTTATTCTGAGCAATTTCCTTTTCCTTTCGGCTTTTAGCATGATGCAGATAACCGCCTCTTTGCTCTGGAAAGGACAATTTGAACTGAACGAGGCCGAGATCGGCTATACTTTTGCTTTTGTGGGGGTAACCATGGCCATCGTGCAGGGCGGGCTCATCGGTCCTTTTACGCGCTGGTTTGGCGAAAAACGTCTCTACGTGGTGGGAAGCCTTCTGATGGCGCTGGGGCTGGCCATTTTACCCCTGGTGCCGCCAGATTATTTTGTGCCTTTGGAGTTGGTGGGCCTGCTGCTCATCTCCTTTGGCAACGCCTTCTTCACGCCCTCCATCTTTTCCCTTATTTCTCAGCGGGCGGGCCGCCAGGAGCAAGGGAAAATACTGGGGCTCATGCAGTCTGTAGGCTCCCTCAGCCGGGTAGTGGGACCCTTTATCGGGGGCACCCTCTACGGAGCCTTTTACTATTTACCCTTCTTGGTGGCCGCCGGAGCGATGGTGGGGGTCTGCCTCTTCTCGCTTTATATCGTAAGGCGCCTGGCGCCCATAGGAGATGGGCCCCTGGAAGGAAGTCCGGGTTAACAACAGCGCCTTTAGACCTAAAAAAGCCCCGCCGAGGCGGGGCTATTAGGGAAGTAAGGAAGCGTTAGAGCGGCTGCTTACTTAATCTCGATTTGACGGGCAGGCTGGGCTTTAGCCTCGTCTTTTTTGGGGATGTGAATGTTCAATACCCCATCCTGGTACTTTGCGCGGATTTTATCCGTCTTCACACTTTCGGGAAGGGTAAAGCTCCGGCTAAAGGATTGATAATTGAACTCCCGACGGGTGAAGGTGCCGTTTTCCCCTTTTTCCTCGTGCTCGTCCTTTTGCTCAGCAGAAATGGTGAGCACGTTGTGCTCGAGATCTACTTTGAAGTCTTCTTTCTTCATGCCCGGTGCGGCCAGTTCAAGCGCGATGTGCTCGGATTCGTCTTTAATGTTTACCGCCGGCATGGTTCCCAGGTTGCGGCGAGGGGCAAAGCTGCCCATCCAGTCGCTGTCAAAAAAGTCTTCCCAGAGATTGGGGAGAAAGGAGGCGTCGTTACGTTTGATAAGTGTCATAAGGCTTTTATTTTTTAGCGTTAAACATTTATTGAAAGTCGTTAATCCCTATTACAAACGGAATACCATTTGGCCGCCAGGCCTCCTGTCCCGTCTAGGAAGTGCCAAACAGGCCGCCTAATACGTCATAATGTCATCTTTACCCTAATTTTAGTGTCATTATGGCATTAAGAGGCCCGTATTTCGGGTTTTAGGCGCTGCGCGTATCCTGGGTCACACGAGGGAAACCGGTAATTCCCTATCTTTATACCTCATCAAAACCAATGAGATATGAAAGCTAATATGGGAAGTACGGATAAAATCATCCGTTTTGTGCTCGCCGCTCTGTTCGTCGTGCTTTACCTCACCGAGGTGGTTACGGGAACCTGGGGCATTGTTTTACTGGTACTGGCCGGGGTGTTTGTAGCTACCAGCCTTATCAGCTTTTGTCCGCTGTACGCTCCTTTCGGCTTGCGTACCTGCAAGCGGTCTTAATGGTTAGCTTAGGAGGGCCTTCATTTGAGGGCCCTCTATTATGCCGGGCTTTACGGCGTTCTGATTGGCCACCGCCAGCATACTGCGGGCGATGGTTGAGGCCTCAATGGCTTTATAACGCCCGGGAAGTAAGGGTCCGATCCCTTTCATTATGCCCTTTCCCAGCCACTCGCCCCAGCGCGTTTCGCCTCGTTGCCCCCGTATGAAAGAGGGACGAAAAAGGTAGAGCTCCGGCCACTCCTGCTGGCCGAGGTCCCGTTCCACCTGGCCTTTGAGACGGCTGTAAAAGATTTTACTGTGGGGATTGGCGCCCTGGGAGGAAACCAACAAAAATCGCTGAGCGCCCTGCTGGCGCAAACGACGCCCGGCCGTGAGGGGGATGCCGTAATCGATAGCGCGATACGCCTGGAGATCGGGGGTTTTGGCGCGGGTGGTGCCGATGGCGCAAAAAACATCATCCACCTCCGTGTCTTCGTAAAGAGAAGCTTGCTGGAGATCCCCCTGCACTACCCGGACCTTTGGGCTTTGGATGGGCAGGGGGCGGCGGGTGAACACCGTTACCGTTCGGTACTGGGGATTTTGCATTAATTCGCCCAGCAAATGCTGACCTACCAGGCCGGTAGCTCCTAATAAAGCGGCGGATTTGGACATAAGGGGATTATTTATAAAGAGTGCCCTCCAAAGGTACAAGCCATCTTAGTCCTCCCGGGGGGGATCAGGCTGCTCTCTGGAGGCCGGGCGGGGCTTGTAATGGTATTCAATCCGGGTGGGCCCCTGGGGCGCCTCAGGCCCCGACTGCGTGCGCTGCTCGGGAGGCAGCCAGTACTGGGGCCCAAACCGGGCTTCTTCCCGGCTCAAGTCATCGAGTCGCTCCCGGCGTTGGACGGCCTGCTGCTGCTTATCTGCCCTTATTGCGGGGGGAACGTTGCGGAGTAAAAAGGCCAGTAAGACGCCACTGATCCCGCCGGCCAGGTGCGCCTCGTGACTTACCTGGGGCTCTACCGGAAGCAGCCCCCATACCAGTCCACCGTATAAAAAGGCCACCAGCAGCGAAATGGCCAGCAAGCGGGCCTGCCCGCGAAACACACCGCTGAAAAACACAAATGCCGCCAGGGCGTAAACCAGGCTGGAAGCGCCAATGTGAAAATTATCCCGGGCGATAATCCAGGTGAGCAAGCCACTGATAAGCCAGGAAGCGAGCAGCACCCCCGTGGCCCGCCGGGGATAGAAGAAATAAAGGACGGAACCCAGTACCAGAATGGGTAGCGAATTATTGAGGAGATGCCGGGTGCCGCCGTGCAATAAAGGCGACATAAGGACGCCCCGCAAGCCTTCCCAGGTGCGCGGCAGTACGCCCCAGTGATAGAGCTCAAGCCCGTGGCGCACATCCAGCCAGTAAATGGTCCACATAAGGACCACCAGCATAAGGGGCACGGTGATAAAGGAGAGCCCCCGGGGCCGGACCGGGGCGGGGTCGCTAAAAGCGCTACCGGGATTCCACCATTCTTTTATTTCCATAAAGCAGGGACCTTTTTGGGGCCGCGGCCAAGGACCGCCGCGCGGAAAATTGTTCCAAGAGTAGTGCCAGACTATTTTCCGCCAGGAAGGCAGGCGATCACTTGTAATACGCTTGCCGCTGGTAAAAATAAAAACCGTTTTCCGCGTGGATCAGGCGCGCATCGGGAACATCTGACTCTAGTTCCTGTACGTGCTGCACCTTGGTACTGATAATCACCGGGCGATCGGTGCGGCCGTGTAGCAACCACTCCCGGGACTGGGCCCGCGAATTTTGGTAAGGCATCACCCGGGCGTAAAACCAGGGGACGTAGCTCTTGTAGTGGTAGGTTGTCACGTAGACGTCCTCCCCGGCGTACTGAGCGAAGAAAGACACCGCCGCGTGCTGGCTATATCGCTCGATCTTCCCCAGAAAGAAAACAAGGCAGAGCATGGACCACAGGGCCGTACCAAAGAAGAGCAGCCGGAAACCAAATCGGGGGTTCTTAGGGGCGAATAAAAAGTAGACCACCAGCACCAGGCTCAGGACCGCGGCCGGGGTATAATCCCATACTTGCCACTCCACCGCTGCTGAGAGATTGGCCACGGCAAAAGGATCTTTCTCAAAAAGCGGCTTGAGCTTATCGATATTCTGGCCCGCCCAGGGCAAAGCGGCGCTGATCAAAACGGCCAAAAAGCCAATAAACAGCACCAGCCCCTGCATCCAACGGCGATAGCTGCGGGGAAACTCCGTAATGTGCCAAAGCGTAAGGGCGGAAAGGAAGGTAAGCGGGTAATAAGCCAGCGAACTGTAGTGCACCACCTTGGTGCCCACCAGAGAAAAGAGGATAAGCACCACCAGCAGTAAGGTGATCATCCAGCGCTGAAACTCGCGCACGTGTGGCTTAACCCCCTCTACCGAACGCAATGCGCGCAAGGCAAAAATACTGGCCGGAAAGCAACCCAGCAGTAAAACCACGAAGTGATAACCCGGGAAACCCCCGTGTCCGGCGTCTGCCGAGGTGAGCAACTCCCACTGGCGAATGGTAAATTCGAGTAAAAAATCCGGACCATGAAGCGCCCACTCGAGGGCAAACCAGATCAAAAAGATCAACAAGGTAAGCAGCGAATAGCGCAATAATAAGCTGAGACCAAAAAAGCTCCGGGGCCGCACAAAAACATAGTAAGAGGCCAGGGTGAGGGCAATAAGCAGGTAGGCCACCGGGCCCTTGGTAAGGATCCCCAGCCCCGTAAAAATAGCCGCCAATATCCAATAAGTAGCGGGGCCCCTGGCCAGGTAAACGCCGCGTTCTTCCCGTTTTTTCCAGAGATACTGAATCAAAAAGAAAAGCCCCAAAAAAATGAAAAAGTTGAAATAAGGGTCTATAATGCCCGACTTGAAATAGAGAAAAGGGGGGATACTGCCCAGCC
>CAJXMS010000010.1 GCA_913056475.1 uncultured Bacteroidota bacterium | reverse complement strand
GCCCACTTCGCGCCAGACTCGGCCCGGGGCTATTGCCGGGTGGGCAAGCTTCGCCTCAATGGGAAAACCCTTGTGCCGGAAGACACCGCGGGCGCGTTCTGGCGCCTGGCCCTACCGGCGGCTGCTTCAAACGGGCAAATACGCCTGGAAATAAGTTACCAGCTACGCTTACCGCAGCGGTCGCTGCTCCAACAGGGCTGGCAACCCGGCCTCATCAGCCTGGTAGACTATCTGCCTGAGATTCCTATTTTTGAAGATAGCGCCTGGCAGCCTACCCCCATGAGCTACCGCCACCAGCGCTATTTGCGGCGGGCGCGGCAAAAAGTAGATATCCGCCTACCTGCGGGCTACGAAGTGGTATCCAACCTCCCTGAACGAGACTCCCTGAGCCCCGGGCACTACCACTTCGCGGGTACAGCCCGGAGTGTTCAGCTGCATGCTTCCCAGAAGTTTCACTACGGTACGCTCCCCCGGGGCCTTCGCTGGGTGAGCCACGGCCAGCGGCCGCGGCTGCCGGCCCTACTACCCACGCTGGAGGAGCAGGTAGCGGGTTATTTTTACCGTCAATGCGGCGATTCGCTCGGTACGGCGCACACCATTGTGGCCTTGCCCGATAAGCGCATACCCTACCAGAGCGCCGGCTTGCTAAGCCTGCCGGCGGTTAAAAACGCATTTGAACTGGCTCGTGCCCTGGCGCATGCCCGGGCGCAAGCGGCCTTTCGCTACACCTTGCACCCGCATCCGGTGCGCTATCCCTGGCTGGCGCAGGGCTTACCCTATTATTTTCAGCAGCATTTTGTAGAGACCGAATATCCCGAAGAGCGCTGGGTGCCCTACGGAGATAGCTGGATTGGTAAATTGCTGCAGCTGGACGCTTTTGCCCAGCCTTATCGCAATCGTTTTCTCTACCAGTTCCTGGCCCGCCAGGGCCTGGCCCAGGCCCTGCAGACGCCCGCCGACTCCCTTTCTCGCCTCAATTTTGAGGCGGTTACCAAGGCCAAAAGTTTCTTAGCCCTGAGCCATCTGCGGAGCTACCTCAGCCGGGGGGCTTTTGCCCGCGGCGTACGGCGCTATTGGCGGCACAACCAGCAGCAGCACCCCCCGCCTGATAGCCTGCAGAAAGCCCTGGACTTTTTTGCGGTAAAACCCCTCGGTTGGTTTTTCGACAGTCTCATCCCCTCTGCCGCTCCCTATGACTACCGCCTGGAGAAAACCGAGCACTGCGCTACCGTAAGCACCGCTACCGTGAAGAATACCGGCCGGCTGGCCATTCCTTATTCCCTCACGGGATACCGGAAGGGAAAGGCGGTGCTTACGGAGTGGTTTGCTGGCCACCAGGGCCGAAAAACCGTGCAGCTTTATCACCAGGAATTCGATAAAGTGGTGCTTAACGACCATCTCTACCATCCCGGCTACAATCCACGCAATAACCGGGTGTACCAGCGCTCTTTGTTTAAGCGAACGGAGCCCCTGCGCTTTCAGTTTTACAACAATTTTGAGCTTCCGGATGCCACGCAGATTTTCTATACCCCCTTTGCTTCTTACAATGCGTACGATAAGCTGCTGCTGGGCATGCAGTTTTCCAATGCCTCTCTCCTGGTAGATAAACAATGGGAATACAACTTCCTACCCGAATGGAGTACCGGCACCGGTGAACTGACCGGCCTGGGCTCACTGGTGGGCAACTGGGTAACGCCCCGCTGGCAGGGCGTGAGGCAGGTTTCAGCCGGGATTTTTGGTAGGTACTATCATTACGACCGGGACTTAGCCTATTTGCGCCTTTCCCCCGGGATCAATTTTCGGCTCCGAAAACCCTATCCCCGCAGTCCGCTTATCCAAAACATTCGTCTGCGGGGAGTGGGCGTGTGGCGGGAGCGCCCGGCGGAGGCCGGCCCCGAGGCCCGCTTTGAACTGGCCGATTATCAGGTAGCTCAGCTGGGCTACCGCCTGGAAAAAACGGCCATTCTGGACCCCACGATCTTCAAAGTAGACCTGGAGTACGCGGATAAATTTGCCAAGGCCTATGCCAGCCTGGACCAGCGCTGGCTGCTTTTCAATAAGAAGTGGCTCATCTGGCGCACCTTTGGGGGCGTATTTCTGCGCAACGACTTCCTCCGGGAAGGCCACGCGGATAATTTCTACAGCTTTGGCCTGAGCGCCCGGCCCGATTACCTTTT
The DNA here is from genome assembly GCA_913056475.1 of uncultured Bacteroidota bacterium. Classification (GTDB taxonomy): domain Bacteria; phylum Bacteroidota; class Bacteroidia; order Flavobacteriales; family Schleiferiaceae; genus CAJXMS01. The sequence continues at coordinate 14,907 of CAJXMS010000010.1, read as the reverse complement.
TGACTACCAGCTTTTTGGCCGCAGCGATACCAGCGGCGTATGGGCCCGGCAATTTTTCGTGAGCGATGGCGGTTTTAAAAATTTTACCGATGTACGAGCCGATCGGTGGATGCTCACCAGCAGCCTCACCGTACCCCTCTATTCAGTTCTGGGCCTCTATGGCGATATGGGCTGGGCCGATGGCCAGTTTTACTGGGGCTGCGGCGGTCGCCTGGGTTTGATAACCGACTTTGCGGAGGTGTATTTTCCCCTGGCGGCTTCAGGCCGGCAGTACTGGCAAGAAAAGAACTACTTGCAAAATGTCCGCTTCGTGCTCAATGTGGATATCGATGACATTCTGCGCCGCTTTCGCCGGGGGCTTTACTAAGGCTCCCAGGTTTAGAGCGTTGCCCCAACCGGGAAACTGAAATGTTAGGCGCTATTGGGAAAGGCCACGCCTGTAGGTGTAAGCCTCTCTCACCTGTTGCCCGGGCGGGGTGAGCTTCCGGACGAGCCAAGGAGGCATAATCAGCACGGCCAGATTGAGCGCTGCCATAACCATAAATGCGCCGTTTAGGGTTTGTCAACCACCAATCAACAGAGCTCCCAGGGTCAAAATATTAAACCCGCTTATTACCACCATCGATGTATAGTAGCGGATCTGCTCCCGAGCCACTATCATGATCATCAGCAACTGCAAAAGCAAAAAACTATAAAGCGAATAAGCCCCTTCTTCAAGCCCTGCCCAAGACAAAAACCCAGATTGAGCAACAGAGTGAAAAGCAGGAGGGTATTAAAAGGACCGTATTTTTCCGGGCGTCAGCGCTGGGTAGGTATTCTAAAACCCGGGCCAACTCCCGTGGAGGGTGTTCTTTACGCAGGGTTTCGTAGGTGGCCGGGCGGGCATAAGCCTCCCAGGGATAACTACGGGCCGCCTGGCCAATGGGCTTTGGGGTTTGATTTTACATAGGGTCCTGATCTATTGATTTATATCCTTTTCGCTCGTCTGTTTCGGTTAGCACGGCTGAAGGGGACCTGCGCGTGCTTTTTCGCGGGAATTGTGAATTGCCGGGTACCGTCCCCTTTATTGCTCCGCTCAAACGAGCGATAACCCTAATGGCTAACCTTCACAAGGAGCAGCAGGAGGCGTACGCATCCGCGGGACCTTTATCCGGAGCTCCGTCCATCAGCCCTGGTAAGGTACCCGCCGGGCTATACTTTGCCCCAAGGTTACCTCGTCGGTATATTCGAGTTGATCGCCTACGGCAATACCTCGTGCCAGTGTACTTAGTTTGACCGGGTGATCTTTCAAGCGCTTGTAGAGGTAAAAACTGGTGGTATCCCCTTCCATGTCCCCGCGGAGCGCCAGGATCACTTCACTCAGTTCTCCTTGAGCCGCTTTTTCCTCCAGCCGCGCCACGTTGAGGTCGCCCGGGCCGATGCCATCCATCGGGCTAATGACGCCGCCCAGGACGTGGTATATGCCGCGGTACTGACCAGTATGCTCGATGGCCATCACGTCCCGGATATCCTCCACCACGCATACCAAATCGTGCTGGCGGTTGGGCTGTTGGCAGATATGGCACACGGCCGTATCGCTGAGGTTGCCGCAATTCTCACAGCGCTTCACTTTGGTTTTCAGATTCACCAGGCTCTCTGCCAGCGCACGCACACGGCCCTCCTCTGTTCGCAGCAAGTGCAGCGCAAGCCGCAAGGCCGTTTTTTCGCCTATGCCCGGCAAACCGTGAATTTCCTGAACCGCCTTTTCTAAATGATGCGAAGTATAGTCCATACCAATCCTTAAATCATAGAGAATATCCTTTCTCCTTTCCTAAGGAGGCAAAGATAGCAGGCGGCTGGGCGGAATTGGCTTTATTTGCGGAAAATTCTCCCCATGGCGCCCCTTTACATTCTTGCCCTGGTGGGCCTCTATTTTTTGGTGCTCATCGGCATCAGCTACCTCACCGGCCGGCGCAGCGATAATGCCACCTTTTTTCTGGCCAATCGACGCTCCCCCTGGTACGTGGTGGCTTTTGGTATGATAGGAGCTTCTTTGAGCGGAGTTACTTTCATTTCCGTACCCGGCTGGACCGAAGCCAGTCAGTTTAGTTACCTACAGGTGGTCCTGGGCTACGTAGCGGGCTACCTGGTTATCATAAAGGTCCTTTTGCCCCTCTACTACCGCCTGTCGCTCACCAGTATTTACAGCTACCTGGAAGAGCGCTTTGGTCCGGTAAGCTACCGCACCGGCGCCCTTTTCTTCATGCTTTCCCGTATTATCGGCGCCGCGTTTCGGCTTTATCTGGTGGCCCTGGTTTTGCACCTGGCCGTGTTTGCCCCCCTCCACTGGCCTTTTTGGAGCACCGTGGCGCTCACCATTTTGCTTATCTGGGTGTATACTTTTCGCAGCGGGCTCAAGACCATCATCTGGACCGATACCCTTCAGACCACCTTCATGTTGCTGGCGGTGATCATTACCATCGTATACATTCAGCAGCAGCTCCTTCCGCAGGGCGATTTAGTGGGCTATATCACCCGTCAACCCAGCTCGCAGATCTTCTTTTGGGATAGCTGGCGCAGCGAGCAGTATTTCTGGAAAAACTTCCTTAGCGGCGCTTTCATCACCATCGTTATGACCGGCCTGGATCAGGATATGATGCAAAAAAACCTGAGCTGCCGGAATTTAAAAGACGCCCAGAAAAACATGTTTTCCCTTAGTGTGGTACTGGTGCTAGTTAATTTGATTTTCCTCTCCCTGGGGGTCTTGCTTTATGACTACGCTGCCCTCAAGGGCATCCCTTTTGATAGCCCGGATGCTCTTTTCCCAGCAGTGGCCTTAAGTGGTGAGTTGGGCCAGGGCGTGATTGTCTTTTTCGTTCTGGGCCTTATCGCCGCGGCTTACAGCAGTGCCGACTCAGCCCTCACCTCCCTCACCACCTCCTTCAGCATCGATATACTGGGCCTGGAGGCCCAGGGCGGTTCCCGCGGAGTGGGCGGCCTTTCGGCCAAAAGTACCCGCGTCCTAGTTCATGCTTCCTTTTCCCTTCTACTTTTGGGGGTCATTCTGGTATTTCGCCAGCTCAATGACGACAGTGTCATCAAAGAACTCTTTACCGCTGCGGGCTACACCTATGGGCCTTTATTAGGGCTTTACGCTTTTGGGCTATTTACCCGCTGGCAGGTACGGGATGCCTTTGTGCCGCTCGTGGCTATTATCGCTCCCTTGCTAAGTTTTATGATAAAGCAAAATGCCCCCCTGTGGTTTGGCTACACCATGAGCTTTGAACACCTGATCCTCAATGGGCTCCTTACATTCCTCGGTTTAGGCCTTTTACGAAGAAGGCGGTGAACACTTTGCCCCTTTCCGTTTTATATGGGGCGTTTACTAAAGATCTTAAAAAAGATTTTGCACGCATTCAGATGCCGTTTCTTCGCCTTCGATACCATACCCTCTTAAAAAAGAAAGCCGCCCGCTTTTCTTTGCGAACTGGCTACGAATTTTTAGTTAATCACCATTGCCCCTAAATGAATGGCTGCCCCTCATAAGCTAAGACCCTTTCCCTTGGGCCGTTTACTTATACGCTACCGTTTTACCCTGCTGGGCGTGAGCCTGGCGGGGGCTTTGCTGGGTTTCCTGCTCTCCTTTGCGCAGAGCCCCTCTTTTTCCGCTACGGCCTTGGTGTATGCTGCCGGAGGAGAGGAAGACATGCGCCTACACCAAGGCAATACGCTCATTCTGCAACAACTTTTTCAATCTTCCTACCTCCGCGATACCCTGATAGGCCAGCATCAGCTGCAAAAACATTATGGCATTCCCCCAGAAGCAGCCCAAGCCCAAGCCAAAACCTATCGGGCATTGGAGAATCACTTAAGCATCAAGCGCACGGTTTTTAACGCACTGGAAATCACCGCTACCGATCCTGATCCCCGGTTTGCCGCCCGCCTCGCTAATAGCGCTGCTCGCCTGATTTCTGCCGCCAATGATCAACTTATCCGGGAAAACAAAAATCAACGGCTGGCCATCATGCGAGCCCGGTTAAAAAACCGCCAGGAAGCTTTTGACAGCTTACTCCTCCGCTGGAAACGATCACTCAGGCGCAACAAACGCGATAGCCTGCAAGTACTGCAAGCAGCCGCCGAGCGCTTGGAACAGGAAAAAAAGCAACGCTTAAATCAACGCGATGTCCTTATACAGGAAATGGGCTATTTGCAGCCCCAAAAGCAACTAAGCGATCTTTTGCAAAAGATCAAAGAGCTGGAACAAAAGGAGGTTTCCCTGATGGCCCGTAAAAAAGCCGCCCGTGCGGATACAACCCGCCAGCGGCTAAGCCGCCTCATAGCAGGTACGAAAAGCAAACGCAGCTACCTTCAAGAAGAGGTCCGGAGCTTACAGGAACACCTTCCCGCCTACCGCTCCCTCCAGAAGGAGCTTAAGCGCCTTCAAGCACAGCTGAATCAAAACCGTACCTTACAAAACCAGCTGAGCCGAAAATCTCAAGGGATGCTGAGCCAAGAACTAAAGCGGGAGCAAGTAAAAAAGGCTTTTGCGGAACTGGAAGAGCGGCGGAAAAAGCTGCGCCAGGGAAAAGAACGTCTGGCCCACCCCCCTCGCGTTGCTTACCAGGCCAGCAAAGCTATTCCCCCCGCTGAGCCCAGCCGGCCGCTTCGCATCCTATGGGCCCTTTTGGGGGCGGTAGTGCTTAGCTCTTCCGCTTTACTTTATTACACGCTTTACCATTTATGGAAAGGCACTCGCGCATAAAGAGGGCTCAACCTCAGGCGGGGCTCTTCGTGCTTCTCTTTGCGGTGGTCATATGGGCGGCTATTGTTCTCTTAGGACCGCTTCCCCCCAAGTGGAGCTGGTTGCTCGCCCTACCGCTGGTACTTTTGCAGGGTATCATGGCCTGGCATGCCGCCCGCCAGGCCTTTTACAGCTTGCTTCTCTTTTTGCCCTTTTCCGTGTACGCACACCTGGGCGATAGCAAGATAAGCCTCCCGGGAGAAGCCTGGCTTTTCTTATTGGGTTTCGTTGGTATCTTGCAGTGGATCACCGGCCGGTGGCCGGGACCTCTTTCGGTTCAACATCCCATAACTTGGCTGGTCGGAGGCTATTTCTCCTGGCTGGTCATCAGTGCTCTCGGTAGTGAAATGCCCTGGGTATCCCTAAAGTACTTGTTGCTGCAGGCAGCTTACATCGGCGTCTTTTTCTTTTTGCTTACCAGCTGGCTTAGGCAGCCCTCCCACTGGAGCTGGTTGCCTTGGCTTTATACGCTTCCGGTGCTGGTCCTGGTAGTCTATACTACCTGGCGGCACGCTGGCTATGGCTTTGTACCGCAAGTCAATAAGAACGTTCCTTCCCCTTTTTTTAATGATCATACCATCTACGGTGCCGTATTGGCCCTCCTGCTGCCCTTTTGGGCCCTTCGCCTACTTCTGCCCCGCGCTGAACGCCTGCTTCCCCGTTGGGCCCTCCTCTTGATCCTCATTATTCTGCTCACAGGGATATTTCTTAGCTACTCTCGAGCCGTTTGGATCAGCGTTGTAGTGATTTTTTTGCTGGGTATTTTTATAGCCTTACGGCTAAAAGTGCGTTACCTCGTCCTGCTAGGTCTGCTGCTATTAAGCGGGCTCTTCTTCTACCGCATGCCCCTGCAGGCCCGGCTAAATCAGGTAAGCAGTGAGCGGGGCGGCGCCCCAGCCGAAAACCTGGCCTCCTCGGCCAATATTAATTCCAGTGTTTCCAACCTGGAAAGGCTCAATCGCTGGAAAGCTGCCTGGAATATGTTTCGGGAAAAACCCCACTTAGGCTTCGGCCCCGGCACTTACCCCATGCAGTACGGCCCCTATCAGGATCAGCAGCGCATGACCCGTCTCAGTACCTACCTGGGCGATGCGGGCGGGGTGCACTCCGAGTATCTCAAGCCCCTGGCCGAATCAGGCTGGCCTGCTTTGTTGCTTTTTGCAGCCCTCCTGGCCTTTACTTTTCAGCGAGGAATGGCCCTTTGCTACCACGCACCGCGCCGCCAAACCCGCCTACTGGCCACTGCCTTTGTCCTGGGGCTGGTAGGTTACTGGACCCACGGCTTGTTCAATTTTTTCTTAGATACCGATAAAACCGCATTGCTTCACTGGGGGTTTATAGCGGGCATTGTTTCACTTGACACACATTTGGCCGCAGGCCGCAAAAAAGATAAGCCCCATGCAAGCCAGTAGTGCTGCCGAAATACCAGCGGATGAAGTAGCCTCCGTATTGCGGGCGCTGATCTATTTTGATCTCTTCGCTCATCCGCTAGGAGAGGAAGAGCTGCGGCGCTTTGCCTTTTGGCAGACGCCCGGGCTTTTGAAGGCCCTGAAGCAAAAGGGATGGATCAGCAACCAAGCGGGTTATTTCAGCTTGCCGGGCCGGGAACACCTGATAAAGGAGCGACTCAACGAAGGGCAGCGGGTGCGGAACTCCCGACGAAAAGCCCGCCAGATGGCCGGCATCATCGCTTCCTTTCCATTTGTGCGGGGCGTGGGCCTTTCGGGCTCCCTTTCCAAGCAGCGTATGGAAAAAGGAGGCGATCTGGATTTCTTTGTAGTAACTACCCCGGGCCGCCTCTGGATAGCGCGCACCCTCCTGATGTTGTTTAAAAAGGTTTTGTTGCTTAATTCGCATAAGTACTTTTGCCTGAACTACTTTGTGGATGAGCGGCATCTCTCTATGCCCGAACAAAATCGCTACATAGCCACGGAGCTGGCCAGCCTTATCCCCCTTTATGGAACGGCGCTTTACGAAGAACTTCTGAAAGCAAACGAATGGACCACCCAATATCTGGGACCGCTCCCCCCTCCTGATCGCTCCCTTCTGCTGAGGCCCCGCCGGCGCCCTTTGAAAAAGCGCTGCGAAATAATACTAAACCGCCTGGGGGGCGAGCGGTTGGATCATTTTCTGTGCTGGCAGACCTGGCGCTACCGTCGCCAAAAATTCGCTACTATGTCGGCTGCCGAGTTTAAAGAGGCATTTGACACCAGTAGAACACGCTCTCGCCATCACCCGCGTAATTTCAACGCCCGGGTAGAAGCTCAGTTTAAAAAGGCCTGTGCCCATTATGAGCAGCAGTGGGGGCTAATTTTAAGAGAAGAAAATTGATGAAACCCCAAGCTTACGATCAAAAAGTAGCGAACTACTACGACGAGGAGGCGCCCTTTTATTTGCAGCGTTCCCGCCAGAATTTTATCCTCTCCAAACTGCGCAAACAATTTCGCACCTATACCGAAAATCAGCCCTTCGAACAAGCATTGGAAATAGGCTTTGGGCCAGGTGAGGATCTCCTCTACTTTGCCCAGCGCTATCCCGAGAGGCAGTTTTACGGTTTGGATGTATCACCGGAAATGACGCGCCAGGCCCATTTAAACCTGCAAGAAGCGGGATTGACCAACGCGGAAGTTTACAGCGGCAGTCTGCGGGCGCTCCCAAAAGCCCTGGTTGGTAAGCAGTTTGATCTGGTTTACGTTTACTTTGGAGGGCTCAATACCAGTTACCACCTGGAGCAGGACATTCCTACCCTGGAAAAACTGCTTAAACCGGGCGGCCGGATTGTGCTCACTATGGTAAACCGCTTCTACCTTATGGATGCAGTAGTAAAACTCCTCAAGGGTAACCTACGGGAAGCCCTGGCCCGCTGGCAAAACCGTTGGCAAGGCTATGCCCTCTACCGCCAACTGCCCAGTCATCTCTACTCTTCTAAGCAGATAAAAGACATATTTGCCCCCTCCTTTGCCATGAAGAGCCGGCGTGGCTTCAGTATTTTTTATCCCCCTTGGTATGCCGCCGGTAAAGCCGGGAAAATAGCCCCCTTGCTGCCCTGGCTTTGGCGGCTCGATCAGGGGCTCCAGAAAACGCCTTTGTGGAACCTGGGGGAATACAGTTTATACGAGCTCGAAAAACAAAAGTCTTAGGGGTAGCGCTCCCTTAGCCAATGTTCCACGGAAGGGTAGCGCGCCTGATAAGAGGCCCAGACATCCGGGTATAGGGTATCGGCTTTGAGCGAAAAGCTGAAGGCCTCTGCCAGCGCGGCATCGTAGCGCCAGCGGAGCCAGCGGCGGGATTTGGAGATAAGACGAGCTCCGGTTTTTTCGGCGAGTCGGTCGGCAAAATCGCGCTGTAAAATAGGGGGTCCGTTCCAAAGATTGAATACATATCCCGCCGGTGCGTGCTTGGCCAGATGCCACATCATACCAGCCGCATCAGCGACGTGCAGCAGGCTTAGCCAGTTTTGGCCTTTGTCGAATACGGGGATTCGCTTTTGGCGGAGCAAGGGACGTTCATAAAAGGCTTCAAACCACTGAGAACCGGGGCCGTATATCCAACCGGGACGGACTATTGTGATGGGTAACGTCCCCGCTTGCTGCGCTTCCAAAATGGGCTTTTCGGCCTGGTGATAGGCGCGTTGGAAACTGATGGGGCGCAAGGGAGCGTCCTCTTTGACAGCGGCGTCGCCACAGGAGCCGTATACCAGGGTACCGGAAGCGAAGATCAGCAAAGGCGGATCTGCCTGCTTTTCCATCCAATTGAGCAAGCGCCGATTGGCCACGGCATTGCGTTGGGCTGCCTTTTGGCGGTCTTTTTCGTTTTTACCCGCCATGCGGGCTACGTGAAAAATCACAGAAGGTGGAGAAGCTTCCAGCTGCGCCCATGGAAAATTTTCCAATCCGCCCCGGTGGATTTTAATCCCAAAATGATCGGGCAGTAGGCCACGGTTCTGAAGGGCCTGCATGGGCACCCCTTCTCGATACAAATAACGAATAAGGGCGGAGCCTACAAAACCACTGCCGCCCAGTAGAAGCGGATCATTGATGGTTCGATCTAGCATTTCCATGAGCTCAAATCTCTTTGGTTGCGGGCCTCCAGGGAGTCAATTTCGTCCAAAAAATATTTGGTAAGCTCCTTTTGAAGGGACCAATCAAGGGAGGGCGGGTGATAAAACTGTTTTTTAAAAGCTTCTGACCAACGGTACCGGCTGCTTTGCGGCAGTAAAAGTCGTAAAGAAGTGCGCCAGGCAAAGCGGAGCCAGCGAATAAATTAGGCTAATCAAATCGTTAAAAAAAATCGCCCCGACCGGAATCTTTCATAGCAAGATTTTAAGCCTCATCTGGAAAACAATGATTAAGCACGAAAAAAGGTTGGCTTCTTCAGAAGCCAACCTTTTATTAAAATTAAACTTAAGACCCCTTAGTCCAGAATGGTGTAAGTCAGGCCTAGGTTAATATTCAAAAGCTGAGAGCTATCAACATTGTCATTATCATTGGTAATAACCAGATAAGAGCCGGTTAAGTTAGCTCGCAGCTCATCGGTGATAGCGTAAGAAGCACCAATTCGGGGAGAAAAAGAAAGGTTAGTTTCTGAATCGGTCGCATCTATTCCATCATCTATAATGGAAACACCTACACCTGCACCACCAAAAACATCAAAATCTTCGGAAGCATCAAGATGGTATGTACCAGTAGCCTCCAGAGGTATAACATTAAGCTCAACATCTTGCTGCATTGAAGCTCCTACATTAATAGTTTCACTGAAAGCAATATATCCCAGATCGACACCTACGCCGATGTGATCACTTAGGAAAAACTCTCCAGTCAATTTACCACCAAAGCCGAGCTCAAAAACGTTGCTGGTATTGTCATCAATAGGAATAGAAGGGGTACCTTGAAGCCCGATGTCAATTCTTTGGGCCGAAGCCGTGGTAGCCATTCCCATGGTAATAGCCGTTATCAAAAGAAAACGATAAAATTTGCCGTTCATAATTTATAAAGTTTAAAGTTTGCCTACTCTGTTGCGTAAAGAAGTGATTGGCTTTTCAGCATCCGCCACTTCAAAGGAAAGAATTTTTTTGATTCGCACCATCCCTAAAAGATAGATTTTCAACAACCCTATTTTTAATTTATAAAGCATTGAATATCAATTACCTTTATTTACCCATCGGCAGCAAAAAAGCCACCCCCCCCCATTTGGACAGTATAAGCTGGGCAAGAATCGATGGCTAAAAGTTTATCTGGGGCCTTTCCCACCAGGGCGGTATGAGCAAGTAAGCTCTGTAAAGGAAAATGCTCCTACGCTCATGCCTCAAAACCTCATAAGCCGGGCCCGAAGATGACGCTGCTTTACCGAGGCAAGCGCCTTTCTAAAGAGCAGTTAATACCCGTATTTAGGTGCCCGAGCCCCTAAACCGAGTACTCCAGTAAGGATTATCCCCAGGCCGCAGCTAAGGATTAGTAAAGACGGGGTGTGATGCCATCGCCAAAAAGCTCAGGTTAAAATTGGAAGATAGGTCATCGTACTAAGCCACGGGCATCAAGAGCAAATTGATTTCCAAATTCAGAAATCCTTCCGGGAAGAAATCCAGGGGTTGGTTGCCAGGTCTGGGGAAAACTTAACTGGTAAAAAAAGTCCTCGGGAGAGCTCCTCATTGGTGGGCTTTTCAGGGGGTAGTTAAGCAATAATCTTTCTATGGACAGCCCTTTAAAAATAGCTTAAAACCTCTAATCGATCTGGCTTTAATAGGATTTGACTCAACGGTAAAATTACTTCCCTACTCCCATGCACGTAGCAAAGCGATACCCTCTAGATGAGCGGTTTGGGTAAACTGATCTACCAAGCTGAATCTCTCCAACCTCTAACCCCATTGCTGGAACATGGCCAGACCCCGAGCCTGAGTAGCGGACGGTAAGGCTATTGCTGTTCCGATGTCGTGGTAGCCTTTCAAAGGTAGAGCTTACCGTCTTTTCGGCTCAGTTCAAATACTTGATCTTCCCGGGCCAAGTAGCTAGGGGGGTAAACCGCCCGGGCTTCTTCCTCCAGCGGGGCCAAGTCATCGTAGCGAATGGAGAAATGCCCCAGCAGGAGCTTTTGTGCCCCCATGGTTTGGGCCCCCTCCGCCGCTTGACGGGCCGTACAGTGCGTGGTTTGTTGGGCCCTATCCCGGTGTGTTTCGGTAAACGTAGCTTCGTGGTAGAGCAAGTCTACCGGGCCAATGTGTTCCTTTAGATAGGGTCCCAGCGGAGCCGTATCCGTACAGTAAGCATAGCTCAGGGCGGGCGCCGGATCATCGGTGAGGGTTTCATTGGCATGGGTGGTACCTGCCAGGTCGGTAAAGGCAGCCCCCTGCTTAATCTGGCGGATCTCTGCCACCGGAATACCCAGGCGATCAATGGCCTCTTTCCGCATTTTTCGGGGGCGGGGTTTTTCTTGGAAGTGATAGCCCCAGCAAGGCATTCCGTGCTCGAGGGGAATAGCTTTTACCCACAGCGCCTCGTCTTCGTAAACCAGCGTGGGGGCTTTTGGCTGCGCTACATGGTAAATAAGCGGAAAGCGCAAGCGCGAGCCGGTGGAGTCCAGCAGGGATTGTACCGCCTGTTCCAATTCGGGCGGGCCGTAGAGGTGCATTTCTTTTTGCCGGTCCAGTAGGTGCAAAGTGGTAAGTAGCGGCACCAGGCCAAAGAAATGGTCGCCGTGCAGATGGCTTATGAAGATATGGTTGATGCGGCCAAAGCCAATTTTATGCTGGCGCAGTTTGGTTTGCGTGCCTTCCCCACAGTCCAGTAGAAAGTGACGGCCCGACAGCGTCAAAAATTGAGATGTAGGACTGCGGCGCGGCAGGGGCACTGCCGATCCCGAACCTAAGATGGTAAGTTGGAGGTTGGTCAAACGCTAAGAGGAGTTTCCGCCGGGGCAGGTACTTCCTGCTTGGCGGCCAGGAGGTACAGCACCGCCATACGGAGGGCTACCCCATTTTCTACTTGATTGAGGATAATGGATTGAGGGCCGTCTGCTACATCAGAGCTTATTTCCACGCCCCGGTTCATAGGGCCCGGATGCATAATCACCTGATCGGGATGACCGGCCTGCTCCAGGCGGGCACGGGTAAGGCCAAACTGCTGGCTGTACTCCCGTACCCCCGGGAAATAACGCAGGTGCTGCCGTTCGTGCTGCACCCTTAGCATATTGATGACATCACTATGCGCCAGTGTATGGTCAAGATCATAAGAAACGCTTACGCCCAGGCTTTCGATGTATTTGGGAATAAGGGTGGTGGGACCGCACACTTCCACTTGCGCCCCTAACTTTTGCAGGCAAAGGATATTGCTCAAGGCCACCCGCGAGTGCAGGATATCGCCCACTATAGCCACCCGTTTACCTTGCAGCTCGCCGAGCTTTTCCCGCATGGAAAAGGCATCGAGCAAAGCCTGCGTGGGGTGTTCATGCGCGCCGTCTCCGGCATTGATGATCACACTATTTACCGCTCGGGATAAGAAGAAAGCTGCTCCAGGATGGGGATGCCGCATAACCACCATATCCACCTTCATGCTGAGAATATTATTGACCGTATCCACGAGGGTTTCTCCTTTAGATACGGACGAAGAGCTGGCCGAAAAATTAACAACATCTGCGCTGAGGCGCTTTTCGGCCAGTTCAAAGGACAGGCGGGTGCGGGTGCTATTTTCGAAAAAAAGATTGGCTACGGTGATGTCGCGCAGCGAGGGTACTTTTTTAATGGGCCGGTTGATTACTTGCTTAAACTGAGCTGCCGTTTCGAATATCAGCTCCAGGTCGTCCCGGTTAAGATACTTAATTCCCAGGAGATGCGCTACGCTAAGCTCCGCCATGAGTAGATTTTAAGAGATAAACACCATTGCACTGCGGAGGCGCTCCCTCCCACTCTACCGCTACCCGGTCTCCCGCCAGGCTATCTACTTGCTGCCCCAGGTAATCTGGTTGGATCGGCAGTTCGCGGCTAAAGCGCCGGTCGATGAGCACCAACAGTTCGATTTCGGCCGGACGGCCAAAGCTCTGGACGGCGTCCATAGCCGAACGGACGGAGCGTCCGGTAAAGAGAACATCATCTACAAAAACCACTTTTTTGCCTTCCAGGAGCACTTCAATCTTGGTTTTGCTGGGCTCCAGCGGGGCCTCCCGGCGCCGAAAATCGTCCCGAAAAAAGGTGATGTCTAACACGCCGCTGGCCACGCCGGGATGGCCCATACTTTCCAGCAAGGCCAGTAGGCGCTGCAGAACCACGCTACCTCGGGGCTGGAGGCCTATCAGTACTGTCTCAGAGAAATCACTGTGGTTTTCGATCAACTGGCAAGCCAACCGATGTAGGGTGATTTCCATACTGCGGGCCGTAAGTAAGGCACGGGATTTCATACAGACTTTTTTCCGAACGGTTCAAAGGTAAACAAAGCGGGGGGCTCAATGACTCCCTGGCGAGCTGAGGATTTCGGTAAGATCGCGCAGGCGGGCGGCAAAGTCGAGCTGATCAGGGTCATAAGTGGTGCCCAGGCGCACCATTACAATCTGCTGGGCAGGCAAGATGAATACGCGCTGGCCGTGGTAGCCATCAAAGAAAAAGACTTCTTCGGGCAAACCTTCCAGTTGCCTGCCCTGGTTGAGCCAGATCTGCCCTCCGTAATCACCACCGCTCTGAGGCGCCGGCTGGCGCATGGCCTGATACCAGGTCTGGGGCAAAAGGGTATCACCTTGCCAAATTCCTTTTTGAAGCATGAGCTGGCCCAACTTCCCCCACTCCCGGGCCGTGGCATAGGCATAGCTGCTGCCTACCCAGTAGCCCGCCGCATCGGGCTCCAGGTACAGGTGCGGCAAGTCCATTTTGCGACGAAGGGTATCCAGCAAGGTTCGAAACCGTCCCTGGCTCCGGCGTGCCAGGAGATAGGCCATCAGGTTAGTGGTGCCGCTGCTGTACTCCCAGTGCGTGCCGGGATCATACTCGGCTGGTTGGCGGGCGGTGAAGACCCCCATGGAGTCGCGGGCATACAGCATAAGGGTAGCGGTAGAAATATTGCCATAATCTTCCGTCCAGCGGAGGCCGCTGTTCATGTACAGCAGATCTTCCAGCCGTATGCGGGCGCGTTTATCGCCTTCCCAGCGGGGCAATAGATGATCCTCTTCAAGCGCCCACCACTGGCGCCGGGCGGCCATTCCGCCCAGGATAGCCGTTAGCGATTTGCTCATGCTCCAGCCCAGCAGAGGCGTTTCTGCCCGGGCGCCCTGGGCGTATTGCTCGGCCAGAATTTCCCCGTTTTGCATGACCAGCAAAGCGCGCGTGTAGCGTTTGCCTTCTGGTAGATCTTCGGCAAAACCGGCGTCCATCCAGGCTTGCAGCTTCTCGCTGGGCGCCTTCCGAATAGGGCCGTTTTGCTGCGGTCGAGGTGGGGTACTTTTGGCCGGTAGGCCGGAAACCTGCGCCCTACCTTCCGGAAGCAGGGTGCAGCCATAGCCAGGGCGGTACTGGGCTTTTCTAGGCCGTAGGCCAAATGTGGTAGCGATCACCTGCCGGGAATTCCCGTTTACCTCATAATCCGCCAGAGAAATAGGAAAGTACCCCAGGTCTTGCTGCCGGATGAGAGAATCGGGCAGTTGGCTTACAAAAGTGCAGGAGCAGGCGATCTTGGCCGTGTAGCCATTAATAATATTGAGCCGCGGGTAGAGGTAAAAACGGTAGCCGCTCCAAAGAAGGGCGAGGAGAATCAGCGCTACCAAAAGGCGACGGCGGAGCTTAGGCGCTTTCATAATCGGGTAGTTTGCACCCAAATGTACAACGCAAGCGCCTACCCGGCGGACGAGAAGGCCAGGGCCTGCTTTAGAACCCTAAAAACTCGCCGGCTTGCTGGCGAAGCACTTTTTCGGTTTCGGCATGATCCAAACGCCCTTCTGTGTCCATGAGGGTATGCAGGCGGGAGATGGGAACTTTAAAGGAGAAAACTTCCATGCGCAGATAATGCAGGACATCCGAGAGGTGATCCATACCCCGCAAATTTCCGGCGCGGCCGGCCGATACCCCTACCAGCGCTACCCGCTTACCTTTCCAAATACCGGGATCTACGCCGTCCAGAAAGGCTTTGAAAATGCCAGGGTAGCTGCCATTGTAT
>CAJXMS010000009.1 GCA_913056475.1 uncultured Bacteroidota bacterium | reverse complement strand
CATTACGAGCGGCTCCTGCCGCACCAGCTTCATTACCAATCTTAAGGTAAGTTTGGGCCAGGCGCAGGTAGTCTTCTGCCTGATCTTGCGGATCAATTTCGAGTTCTATCGCTTCTTTCACATAATCTACCGCCTTATTGTAATTCTCGTTGCGATAGGCTAGAATAAACATTCCTCTTGCCGACGGGGCGGAAGGCTGCATTTTGTACAGGGCATCAGAAATTTTGAAGAAAATGGGCAGGTCCGAGCAGTCTTCCATTTTTCCTTCTTCATTAGGACGTTTGCGCTGTAGCATTTTGGCCGCTCGCTTGAGCCAAACGGTGTCCGTTTTATGGACCTGGAAGGTGCTGTCATTGTAAATAGTACCCAGGCGGTTGCAGGTGGCTATGGGGGTAATAATTTTATCTACATTTCCAACCACGTTTTGGTAGCGCTCGAGCTCCCGCTCGTACTTGGCCAGCTGCTTCTTTTCTTCAGCAGTCAAGGACTTACTGGTGGTATCCTCAGGATTGCCCTCCAGGGCTATGACCTTTCGGTTAAGCGCATCAGTATTGGTCTTTATTCCTTCCTGGGCAATATTGTAAGCCTCAAAAATACCCTTCTCTTCCAACTGATCATTATTGTACATCCGGGCGGCGGCTACGAACATATAGTTGTAAAAAGCAGCACTTTGCTCTAAACCATCCAGCTCCAGCGCTTTGCGGAACAGGTCGTAGGCTTGTTTGGCACTATCTGGAAAGAGACGCACCAGATCTACCGCCTTCCGGGTCAGTACATAGCCTTTCTTTTTGGGATTGGGGAAGTACTTTAAGCGTTGGTCATAAACATTTAGCAAAAGCTCCTTAAATTCTTGTTTTTCCGCTTCGGGTACATCTTTCATCTTCGCCTTAACTATGTAAGGCCCATAAATGAAGTTATTGATGCTGGAGCGAGGACAATTATGGTATACATAATCCCAGCCATCATATGCCTCTAGAAAATTGCGCTTTTTGGCGAGCTCGTAGTAGATGTAGAGGTTTTCGCGACACTTTACACTGTCTTCCCCATACTTACTACCTTCACTCTGCGCCCGTAAAAGCGGCGTTGATAATACTACGGCGGTCAAGACTAAGAGAGCCTTCTTCATGATTCTAAGGTATTTATTAAAAATTAGCTAATGAATTAACGGTACTTGTACTTCAGAAACCATTTATCATTAAACGTGATTCCCAAAAAAAGTTTCAAATATCGTTCCTGAATGCCTCCCTGACTCAAACTTCCCCTTTGACCGGCCCGTAGAGCGACGTTCAAACTGGTGATCTTCACCTCGCCGGGGGCCATATTGCGCTGCCGGATGGGGAGCCCAAAACCGAGGGTTAGGCCCTGGTCCAGGATTTGCTGACCCCCTACGGTGTAAGGCGTTTCGCGGAGATACCCTCCTATCCGGTACTCCACTAGCGAAAAATAACTCTTAGAGCGATTCAGACCTTCAAATGTGTAACGCGGTACCATAAAGCCTCCCAACTCCAAAGATTGATTGTCCGTCCAGGGGGCGTTTCCGTCCACGTCTCGAAAGGCCCCATCCTGATGATAGGCATAATCCAAATTTACGGCCCAAGCTGGATTCACCAGCTCATCGTGCTGCCTTCCGTAACTAAGCCCAATCTGGAATTCCCCCGGAGTAGTAATCGCTTTCGACTGCTCACTCCCACCCGCCAGTGTATCTAATGGCTGGCCAATCAGAGTGGTGTACTGATAGCGAGAAACCGTCGCGTCAAGGTCGGTAGCATTTCGATAAGAAAGCCCTACTCCTAAATAGCGTTGGCCTTTGAGCGGATGCTGATATTGAACACCATACTGAAGTCGGAGGCCACGAACGGTGGTTTCATCTTCTATGCGGGTATCAAAGAATCCGCGCTCGCTAAAATCAACGGAAGCATTTCTTTCCAGCGAACCGAAAATAAATTCAGCTCGAATTCCCAGAGATAAATTTTGGGCCACTTCAACGCCATGACTCCAAAAGAAAGAACTCAGATTGCCTTCGCCCTGGTAATCATAAATAGTATTCACACTGCTATCGCTGGGCAAGGGGCTGGAAGTAGTAATCCGATAACCCATGAAACTGAGTGGTTGCACGCCAATGGCACTGCCCCACCAGTCCGTAAGAGGAACCCCGGCGCTCAGGTAGCGAAAACGGGAAAGATTATTGTCTACCGTTAAGGAGGGCTCCGCTTGTTCTTGACGGTAGCGACCGGTCTCCATGCCCGCTTCGAGGGCCACTAACTTAAGTTCACTGTAGGAGGCGGGATTAGAAGCATCTAAATTGAGGGGCTGGGGTAGCCCTAGCGAGGCATCCCCAAAACCCATGCTCCGCGTAAAATTGGGTACGGCCCTCTCCCCGAGGCCCAATTTGGAATAAGGGGAGATAGAACTTACTTGGGCTTGAAGGAAAACGGTACTGCCCAAAATAAAAAAAGGGATGATGAGGATTCCCTTCAATAGATTATAGAATGTTGTAGTCCAGGATGCTTTTGAGTCCAGAGAGCATGAATTTTGGTCGTGCAAAGATGCTACTTTTTGGCAAGTGAGCAAGTCTTTCCACATCACCGCCCGTCACTACCGTTACCATACCCGGATACCGCGCCCGATAAGCTTCTCTAAAATGTCTTATTTCTCCCCGCCAGCCTTCCAGCGCTCCCTGCTGGAGTGATGCCTCTGTGCTGGCGCCCGGTATGAGTTCCTTGGTTTGCATTACTTCTTCTGCTGGTGGTAAAGTCGCTAAGGGTAATGCGGAAGTAAAATGATGCATAGCGCGCAGTCGCATCTGCAGGCCCGGACTAATGGCGCCTCCCAAGTAGGTACCCTCCGCATCTACCACGTCATAGGTTATGCAAGTTCCCAGGTCAATCACCAGAACGGGACGCCCCGGATAAAACGTAGCCCCGGCCACCGCCAATGCCCGTCTATCATTCCCTAAGGTCTCGGGGCTTTTATAAGCTACCCGAATGGGCAGTGGGGTGTCAGACGTCAGGCTTAGCCAATGCCCGCCAAAACGCGCGGGTACCCCCTCAAAATCCCAAGCGCCCACGTTGGACAAGAGGCCTGCCCGGGGCGAAGGCCAGCCATTTAATCGACCTTCTAAGGCCTCCAGGCTGTCCACCGCTATTTCATCCACCAAGGCATTACCCTGATAATAGGCCGCCTTCAAGCGAGTATTACCCGCATCAATAAGCCAATAAGAGGGCTTTTTCATCGGTGTAAAGGTACTTTTTTGGAAACTATTTTGCCGAGCTCATTTTTGTTTTACATTTGCGGCCCGCTAACCGGGGTGGGTGCCTTTTTTAGACATTCCCCGATTTTATTTGGTGCCATAGCTCAGTTGGTAGAGCAACGGACTGAAAATCCGTGTGTCCCTGGTTCGATTCCTGGTGGCACCACCAAGTTCTCACACTTCCCGGCCTTATCCCAGTGCCGGTGCGGATTCCAGCCCGCACCGATGCTGGGTTCCCGTGGGAAGGGCTGGATCCTCAAAGCCGCTCCCAGGCCCCTGTCCGCTTAATAGACTTAGTCGCCGTCTCTCCTTAACGCGCTTCCGGTAAAACATCCTCCTTATCCAAAACCCATCGTACCATTCTCGCGATGGCTGGCGCAGTGTTAGCCCAAATTTTTGTGCTATATTTGATTTAATGAGAATGCACGCTCCGGCATTAAATTATAATCATGCGCCAGAAGTTTTCCCAAAAACCGTTTTTACTCGCCGGAGCGTACCTCTTGCTGGGAAGTCTATGGATCCTGGGTAGCGATCGTCTGGTAATCTCCATGTTTGGCCACTCCCAAGAATTACTCGAGTGGGCCCAGCAGTTTAAAGGCTTATTTTTTATCTTTTCTACCGCCCTTTTACTTTATTTTCTCGTAGAGCAGCTATACGGCCAGATCGAAAGGGAAAAAGAAGACTTGGAAATGCTCTACCGCAACCCCGATCTGGGCCTCTTAAAGCTCGACTATTCAGGCCGCATTCGATTCATCAGCCCGCGCCTGGAAGAACGGCTAGGCTTTCCCGCTCGATCTCTGCAAAAAGAGTTCCTGCAAAACCTGGCTGCAGCCGAAGGCCATGAAACCGTGAAAAAACTTCTGGAATACCGCCCCACTACACCTTTAGATAATAAAGAAGGACTAACCCTGGAGATCCCTTTACTCAGTCAAAATGGCGCGCTCTATTGGTATCAATTGCAGTGTAATTTCCCGCACCAAAAAGGAACCCAAAGCAATATTGTGGCCTCCCTGCAAAACGTAACCCCCCACCACACCTACCGGCAAAAACTCGCCACCGAACTAAGCGAAAAAAATGCCCTCATCAATGCCTCACCAGACGCGATTTGGTCCTATGACCGAAGCTTCAATTTATTAAGCGCCAACACCTCGTTTTACCAAAGCTATCAGTCCATCACCTCTACAAACATAAAACCCGGTCAAAATTTACTGCAAGGTCCCCTAAGCAAGCCTTTTAACCGATATTGGCGCCTCCTATATCGCAAGCCCCTGAATGGCTATTCGGTAGAAAAAGTACTCCAAGATGAGCACCGCCAAAGCTTTTCTATCCGGCTATTCCCGCTCTACGACCAAAAAGGCCACATCCAAGGGGGGGTATGCTACGCACACAACATCTCAGAGCGACTACGATACCTCAACCGTCTCGAAAAACAAAACAAACGCCTCCGGCAAATTTCCTGGATGCAGTCCCACCTGGTCCGGGCGCCGCTCGCTCGTATCATGGGGCTGGTCCGCTTAATTCCCCTAGAAGAGAAAAACTTATCGACAGAGCACCGGGACCTGCTCGAGAAAATTGACCTTTCTACCCAAGAATTAGACGAGGTGATTGGCAATATCTCCGCCCATACCCACATCGAAACCCTGGAGCAAGAGTACTAAACCCACTGCCCTTTGTAACCTGGCTTACTTTTTTAGGCCAGCACCCCCCCTATCTTTGCCGCAATTAAAAAGCGATAATTATGCCCACCGTAAATCTCACTGCCGATAAATTCCGGTCCGAAGTTTTCGACTACACCGCCCATAAAGAATGGCAATACAAAGGCGATAAGCCGGCCATCATTGACTTTTATGCCGATTGGTGCGGCCCCTGCAAGATGGTGGCCCCCATCTTTGAAGAACTCAGCGATGAATACGGCGATCACCTCACCATTTATAAGGTAGACACCGAAGCAGAACAAGAACTGGCCGCCATGTTTGGCATCCAGAGCATCCCCAGTATTTTGTTTATCCCCATGGACAAAACGCCCATGATGCAGAAGGGGGCCCTTCCCAAGCAATCCCTCAAAAAGGTGATTGAAGAGGAGCTTTTAAGCGCTACCCCTTCCTCTTAAAATCCTTTTTTCATAGCAGAAACCCCTTGCCCACGCGGTTAAGGGGTTTTTTTATGACCTTTGTGCTTTAAAATGCCCCCTATGCGTCTGTACCTTCTTCTTACCCTACTCCTTAGTCTCTTCTTTTATGAGGCCTTCGGCCAAATGAAATGGGACACCACTCGCTTACGATCCTTTCTCGATCATGTAGCCGCTCAAGATGGAGCCATGGGTTCTGTAGCCATTTATCACCAGGACAAACCCTATTACCAACATGCCTGGGGCTTCGCCCAAATGAATCCCCGGCAGCAAAACACCCCGAATACCCGTTTTCGTATCGGTTCCATCACCAAAACTTACACCGCCAGCATCATCCATCTTTTGGTAGAAGAGGGTAAACTAAACCTCCAGGCCCCGCTGGCAAAATGGTTTCCCAGCTTTCCTCACGCCGACAGCATCCGGCTGGAACAAATGCTGCTCCACCGAAGTGGCCTCTATAATTTTACCAGCAGCCCGCGCTACCAAAGGGCCAGCGACAGTAGCTTTACCAAAACCCAGCTATTAGCATGGATGAAAAGCGGAAGCCCTGCCTTTACGCCCGGCACAAAATTTGGCTATTCAAACACCAATTACGTGCTGCTAAGTTACATCGCTGAGGCGGTGAGCCATAGCTCCTTTACCGAGCTTTTGCAACAAAAAATTTTCCAGCCCTTGCAGTTGGCGCAAACCACATTTGGCCAGGGGCCCAAAACAAAAGGACCTACCGCCCAAAGCTATGTCTATGCGGGGGATAGCTGGGCGCCCGACCCCGATACGCATCTCAGTATTCCCGGAGCTGCCGGCGCTATTGTAAGTACGGCGGCGGAAGTAGCCGCTTTTTACCATGCCCTCTTTAAGGGGAAGGTGGTTTCTGATAAGGCCCTCGCTCAGATGAAGCCCCGTACTTACCAATTTGGTCACGGCCTGATGAAAATCCCCTTCTACGACCGCGTTTCGTATGGCCATACGGGAGGAATAGATCATTACCGCACGGCAGCTTCCTATTTCCCGGAAGACGATCTCACCGTGGTGTTGTTTACCAATGGTTTGCGCCTGAAATTCAATGACCTCATGATAGGAGTACTCTCGACCCTCTACGATAAAGATTATGAATTCCCGCAAATAGCCGCTACCCAGCGCCTCTCTGCAGCCTGGCTCCAAAACCTTACCGGGGTATACGGCAGCCCCCAATTCCCTTTGGATATCACCATCACCTCAAAGGAGGGGCAGCTACAAGGGCAGGCTACCGGACAGGCACGTTTTACTCTGGAGGCCAGGGATAGTACCCATTTTGCGCTGCCTTCGGCCGGCCTTAAAATGCATTTCCAGCCCCAAAAAGATCTGCTCATCTTCACCCAAATGGGCAATACCTTTGAACTTAAGCGCAAGATGGATAAAGAAAAATAATGTCTGTTTTTAATGCCCAATTTTGCCCGAGAAGAAAGGCCGGTTTCATGGTCTTCCGGCCTTCCCGAAAAATCGGGACAAGCCTTTCTTGAACTTTATCGTCGAGACACCGGACAGCCTGGATAAACGCTAAAGAACTCGCCCCTCGCACCCCGGACCTTGCTCCACCCGGAGCACTCTCCAGCATAGAAGCCTATTTTTTCCTTAGCAACTGATCGTCAGCGCTTGGATTTCCTTTTTTTTGTATCTTCCAGGCTTTAATAAGCTTTCTCCTAAACCTTCAGGATTAAAATCCCCCGATGGGCGCCTGGCAGGCGTAAATAGGAAGGCTACCTAAACAAGGCCTGTATGAGTATCTTTATCATCTCCAATCGCGCCGTGGAGAAGCCACGCGGCCAAAAAGAGCGATTTAAAGAAGACGGACGCGAACATGCCCGTCCTACTTTCCGGATTGCCCGGGCCTGGGTGCCCGAGGGAGACGAAGCAGCAGATTACGAGCTGATAAGTGACGGTTTCGACCAGGATTTTGACCGGCTCAGTAAGGAGCTCTCCAAGCCCGAGACTGCCGGAAAATCAAGTTCGCAAAGGAAGGGAAGCGAAGCCCTGTTTTACGAGCTGTACCAGGCTATGCGCCAAAGCCGGGAAAAACCAGCCGACGTGCTTTTCTTCATTCACGGCTTTGCCAATGCCTTCTCCGACAACCTGGCCCATATCGCCAAGCTCAAAAAGCTATTTATCGATCCGGAAGAATCACCCGCCCAGCATCTGGTGTACGTAAGCTGGCCCACCCGCAGCAGTAAAGTATTTACCTACCGCGACGATCAACGCGATGCGCGGGCTACCGGTATGGTGCTGGCGCGCCTCTACGATAAGTTACAAGACTTTTTCCGCGCAGCCTTCCTCAAGCAGCAGCAGCCCTACTGCGGGCATCGCATCCACTTGGCCTGCCACTCTATGGGTAATCAAGTACTTATGCACATGCTTGAGCACCTCAGGCTGCCCGACCTGGAACCTTTCTTTGGAGAGGTACTGCTCCTCCACAGTGATGTGCCCAATACGGTATTTGAGCCCGGCGAGCCCTTTGCTCGCTTAGAGAAAATAGCGGAACGTACGCACGTGTACATGCATCGCAGCGATGATGCACTCTGGATCTCTCGTTTTACTAAAAATGGCAACAAAAGACTGGGACGTAAAGGCCCGCGCGACCGTTCGGTGCTCCCCCAAGAAACCTTCCTGGTAGATGTAAGTAACCTCCGCCAGGAGGAAGCCCTTAAAGAGCGAGTAGTAGATCACTGGGGCTACTTGGAGTCGCCTCAAGAAATAGCCGACATTCAGGCCGTACTGCGCGGAGAGGAGGCCCAGGCCATAGAACTAAGGCACCTACGGCAAGGCGAAGCGCAATACTATTACCTGGTGGATCCCGGTACCTCGCCGCAAGTGATCCAAAGAATTACCGGCGGCGCCTCTTGAACTTGTTGGGGAACCGATGCTCAATTGAACAATTAAAAAGGGCTTACCTTTGATAAAACAAAGGTCTAAAGTTATCCATGCCTAACCTGAACATCCCCGATACCAATCTGCCCCGCGTGGTGGTCATAGGTGGCGGCTTTGCCGGCATCAATTTGATCAAAGAACTAAAAGATAGCGACCATCAAGTAGTTTTACTGGATAAGCACAATTACCACACCTTTCAGCCCCTCCTCTACCAAGTAGCCACCGCCGGGCTGGAGCCCGATAGTGTGGCATACCCCCTGCGGAATATCTTTAAAAAACACCGCAATTTCTATTTCCGCATGGCCGAGGTGAGCCGGGTAAACCCCGCCAGACAAGAAGTGTATACCAATATTGGCCCCTTACATTATGATCACTTGGTGATAGCTACCGGTAGCGAGACCAATTATTTTGGCATAGACGGGGTGGCCCGGGATGGGCTCCCCATGAAAAGCGTACCAGAGGCACTCAACCTGCGTAGTGTTATCCTCCAAAACTTTGAGGCGGCCTCCCTCACAACGGACCTTCAGGAACGGGAAAGGCTGATGAACTACGTCATCGTGGGGGCCGGGCCTACGGGGACGGAGCTGGCTGGGGCTCTGGCAGAGCTCAAAACCCACGTACTGCCCCATGACTATCCCGACCTGGATTTTCGCCGAATGAGTATCCACCTGATCGAAATGGCCGATAAGGTGTTACCGCCTATGAGCGAATTTTCCTCCCGAAATGCCTTAAAATACCTCCAATCTATGGGGGTACAAGTATGGCTGGAAACGGCTGTGAAAGATTACGATGGAAGCATGGTGCACACCAACCGGGAAAAAACCTTGCCTGCCTCTACGCTAATCTGGGCCGCCGGCGTGAAAGGCCGCGTGCTCGAAGGCCTCCCGGAAGACAGTATGGAAAAAGGCCGCTATCTGGTAAACGAGACGCACCAAGTAAAAGGCCTCGAGCGCATCTACGCCCTGGGAGATGTGGCCGCCATGAAATCAGAAGCTTATCCTCAGGGCCATCCTATGCTGGCCCAGGTAGCCATTCAACAAGGGAAAAACCTGGCGAATAACCTTAAGCGCGCCGCTAAATCCAAAGGCCTACGGCCGTTCCGTTATAAAGACCTGGGCACCATGGCTACCGTGGGAAGAAACCGCGCCGTAGCAGAGCTTTACAACCGCTTTAAAGTAAGAGGCACCC
Organism: uncultured Bacteroidota bacterium; assembly: GCA_913056475.1. Classification (GTDB taxonomy): domain Bacteria; phylum Bacteroidota; class Bacteroidia; order Flavobacteriales; family Schleiferiaceae; genus CAJXMS01. Next base: position 8,366 of record CAJXMS010000009.1, on the reverse strand, counting down.
TGGGCTGGTACATGTGGATGGGCGTGCACCTGCTGGGACTGGTCGGTTTTCGAAACCGACTGGTAACCCTTTTTAACTGGCTGATCAATTACTTCAGTTACGACCGCAAAATCCGGTTGATCATCCGGCCGGTTAACCGTCTAAAATCAGGCGAAAAAAAGCTCGGGCTGGCTCAGCAAGAGGAGACTATTCAGTCTACTTAAAAAATAAAGGCCTAAATACGCCCCTCCCCAGCTCGCCACCATTAGCTTTCCTTATCCCACGGGCGCCATTGAGCAAGGTCCAGTAATGCCATGCCGGACCTCAAGAGGCGGATCTTTACCTTCAACGACCGGCGCCGCGTTCCGTCTTGTTAAGCCGGTTAGCTATTCGCATACTCAGGAAAAGCTGTTAGGGCAGCCACTTTATACCGGTTCGTCCCTAGCGGAAAGTCTTTACTAAGAAAAAGTTTAGCGGTTGGGCGGCTGCTCTTCGAGCAGATAAAAACAATTTTGCAAGGGGTCTAGATGAGCCACTAAATAAGCAATAAAAGCACCGCCATACTGAGCATAATAAGGGGCCAGGGTATCGTGCCTTTCCTGAAGCTGGCCACCCGGATGGAGCGTTGCATGAATGCGTGCCAGCTTATCCATCACGGTTTGTTGACGCCGTTTTTCCGCGCGAAGAAGGCGTTTTTTAAGCTTTTCCAGGCCTCGGAGCTGTTTGGCTCGTTGAGCAGCCACCGCCCCTAGCATGCTTTTTTCGGTATGCTGGGACAGCTCCTCCAGTTCGGCAAACATTTGGGCCAGCTGATCTTCATATTCCTTTAAATCGGTATCCAGTTTGGCATGGCGCTGCACGTATTCCTTTTGGAGTTTGTCCAGCGGTAAAAAAAGATCGCGATGGCTAAGCCCCAGGTCCCCGGCACGGTTAACCCATTTTTGGGCAAGTAGAAGCGCACTACTGCGTAAGGTAAGCATGGGGAACGTTACCTGAAAATGAGCAAAAGCCCCCCGCAACTGCAGCCAGTAAGCGATTTCCCCACCGCCCCCGATATAGGCCAAATTGGGCAAAAGCACCTCTTGGTATAGCGGGCGCAGTAAGGCATTGGGGCTAAAGTGCTCCGGGTTTTCCTGGAGTTCTTTTAGCAGGGTTTCCTGATCCCATTCCCGGGCCCCGTCGGCTGTTTGCCACCGCTTTCCTTCCCGCAGGAGGCGGGCTCGATGACCTGGCCGCAGGTGAAAAAGGTTGATTTCACGAGGGTGTACCTGCCGGTGATAGGTCTTTTCCAGGCTTTGGCTCGTCTCTTCTACCCGCTGCTTAGTAGGCTGCTCTAAGAGTTCTTCTCGAAAGTACGGAATCATTTCCCGTTTTAGGATCGGATCATCACCCCCAATGATCACCAAGCCTTCTTCCCCAAAAAGGGCATGCGCCAGCGCACGGGTGGCACCCGCCAGGGTATCCTGTTCATGATAAGCCCGCCGGAATATATCCATCAATTCCGCGGCAAAGGGCGCCTCGCCCAAATGCTGTTCCAATTCATCCAGGACCTTCCCCAAACCGTGAGGGGCCAGCCGCCCTACGGCGCCCCCGGGATTATGCTGCCATTGGAGCCGGCCGCCGTAGAGGTTTACGGAGCTTATTTCCGCAAAGTCATGATCTTCCGAAGCCATCCAAAATACGGGAACAAAATTCTTCTCCGGATAGTGCTCGCCGAGCTGGCGGGCCAAATGTATGGTGCTGGCAATTTTATAAACGAAATAAAGGGGGCCGGTGAGGATATTGAGCTGGTGGCCCGTTACTACTGTGAAGCTATCAGGCTGCGCCAGGTGCTCTATATTTTGCCGAACGGGATGCCCCGTGGGCAATTCCAGGGCGGCATATTGCTGCTTAAGCACCTCGCATAGCAGCTTGCGCCGCCGGGCCGGATAATGCGCTGCCTTTTCCTCCATCTGTGCTGCCGCGGCCTCCAGAGATGGAAAGCGATGATAAAAAGCGCTTAATGCTGGTTTTTGCTGTAAGTAATCTACCAGGAGAGAACTGAACTTCCCCGTATCCTTGATGGGCAGGCAGGCGCTGTCAAACATAGGCCGCAAAAGTACGTTTTAATTGACGGTTTTGGACCGGAGCCCGCCGCGGGAAAGGGTTTCTGTCTTTTTTAATGTTTAGCCATTGACAAAGCAAGGCCCTACCTTTGCCCCCCTAGATACGCCCTATGAGAAAAGCCCTTTCCTTACCCCTGCTGCGCCTGGCCTGCTCCCTGCTGGTGCTCTCCTTAACCGCGCAAGCTTGCCAAACGGCCCGGCCCGAGCGTAACAAGCGCAAGCCACGCGTTCCCGTAAGTGTGGTGGCCCAGCGCGATATGCAGACTTACACCGCCTATCCGGCGGTGATCAGAGGCCTCACTAATGCGGCCATACGCCCCAAAATAAGCGGCTACATTACCGAGGTATACGCCGAAGAAGGCAGCCGCGTAAAAAAAGGGAGCCCTCTTTTCAAACTGGAAACGCGGGCCATAGACGGCAATGCGGCCGCCGCCCGGGCAGCGGTAAAAGCGGCCCGCGTAGAAGTGGAAAACTTACGCCCGCTGGTGAGCGATAGCATCGTAAGCCCTGCCCGCCTGGCCACCGCCCGGGCCCAGCTCGAGCAAGCCCAGAGCAACCTGGCCAGCATCGAAGCCAATCAAGGCTACGCCCTCCTCCGGAGCCCTACAGCAGGCCTGGTGGGCACCTTTCCCTTCCGGCAGGGCGATTTGGTAGGCCGTCCCGGCCAGGCACCCCTGACCACCATTTCCGATATTTCCTCCGTTTACGCCTACTTTAGCCTCAACGAAAAGAGCTTCCTAAAATGGCTTCGCCGCCAGCCCGGTAAAGGCCGAAAAGAAAAGATCGCTCAATTTCCCGGGGTAAAACTCCTTTTGCCGACAGGCGAAACCTACCAGCACCCTGGTAAGCTGGAGATGGCCAGTGGCCAGGTAGGAGCCCAAACAGGGGCCGTACGGTTGCGCGCCCGCTTCCCCAATCCGGCTGGCCTGCTTACCAACGGCAATAGCGGACGCCTCCTGCTCCCCCGACAGTACCCAGGAGCCACCGTGATCCCCGCCATGAGTACCTTCGAACGGCAGGGCCAAACCTTTGCCTATCGCCTGAGCGGAGATAGTATTCGCGCTCAACAAATTAAACTTAAAGACCAGACAGAACGCCTTTACATCCTGGAAAACGGGCTGACCGCGGGCGATACCTTCGTAGCTCGCGGCCTTGGCAAACTCCGCAGTGGCGATGCCATCCGGCCCCAATATATCCCTTTTGACAGCGTAGCTACCTATCCGGTACAGTTCCGCTAGGCTGGGCCTGGCGGCCAAATGTGAAGCAAGCCCCCCGTCAAGATAACCTCTTAAACCACCGCCCACCCCATGAAGATGGACTTTTTCATCGATAGACCCGTCTTTTCGACGGTCATCTCCATTTTGATACTCCTCCTGGGTATTTTGGGGGTGACCAACCTGCCCGTAACCCAGTACCCCGACATAGCTCCCCCCACGGTAGAAGTAAGTGCCAGCTATCCCGGCGCCAATGCCCAAACCATGGTAGAAAACGTGGTAATCCCCCTTGAGGAGGCCATCAACGGCGTGGAGGGCATGACCTACATTACTTCCAATGCCAGTAATAACGGCGCCGCCACCATTCAGGTGTTTTTCAAAAAAGGGGTAAACCCGGATATCGCCGCAGTGAATGTCCAAAATCGCGTTTCTCGGGCTACCTCCCTCCTGCCGGCAGCCGTAGTCCGCGCCGGGGTAACCACCGAGAAAAAGCAAAATTCTGCCCTGATGTACTGTGCCCTCTACTCTACTGATGCGGACTACGACGACACCTACGTGCAGAATTACCTAAACATAAATGTGAAGCCCGCCCTGCAGCGCATCGATGGGGTGGGCCAAGTCAATGTTTTTGGCGGAAAGGACTACGCCATGCGCATTTGGCTGCAGCCGGAGGCGCTGGCGCAGTACGGACTGGAACCGGCCGATGTTACCGCCGCCCTCAATGAACAGAGCCGGGAAGCAGCCGCCGGCGCCATCGGGGAAAATTCCGGCCAGCCCTTCCAATACGTAATCCGTTACCAGGGCCGCTTAAAAACGGCTGAAGCCTACCGCAACATCATCCTTCGAGCCGGGGAAAACGGAGAGCTTCTGCGACTGGAAGACGTGGCCCGGGTGGAACTGGACGCCACCTCCTACAGCACCGTAGGACGTACCCGCGGCCACCCAAGTGTAAGCTTTGGCATTTTCCAAACCCCTGGCTCCAACGCCCAAGAAATAGCGGAAGAACTCTATGCAACCCTGGATAAGCTGGAAAAAGACTTCCCTCCGGGCGTAAAATACATCATCAACTACGACATCAACCGCTTCCTTACTGCCAGCATCAGTAAGGTACAGGAAACGCTCATCGAAGCCTTTCTGCTGGTGTTTTTGGTCGTGATCTTATTTCTGCAGGACTTTCGCAGCACCACCATTCCCGGACTGGCCGTGCCGGTTTCCATCATCGGAACCTTCTTTTTCCTGCAAGTGCTGGGTTACAGTATCAATCTGCTCACCCTTTTTGCCCTGGTACTGGCCATCGGTATAGTGGTAGATGATGCCATCGTGGTAGTGGAAGCCGTGTACGCCAAACTGGAAACCGGCCGCTTCACCTCGGCGCGGGCCGCCACCAAGGAAGCCATGCAAGAGATCACGGGAGCGATCATCTCCATCACCCTGGTAATGGCAGCCGTTTTTGTGCCCATCACCTTTGTGGAAGGACCTGTCGGCGTTTTCTACGAGCAGTTTGGAGTAACCCTCATCATTGCTATTCTGCTTTCGGCGGTGAATGCCCTCACCCTAAGCCCCGCTCTAAGCGCGCTTTTTCTTAAGCCCCCAGAACCACAAAGGGCTACCCGGCGGAATATTTTTAAACGTTTCTTCCGTATTTTCAATGCCGGATTTGAAACACTGCGGGAGCGCTACGTGCGCGGGCTGCGCTTCCTGGTGCGCCACCGCTGGGTTACCGGCTTAGTCCTTCTTTTGGCCGTAGGCGGCATCATAGCATTACAACGGAGGCTACCTAGCGGCTTCGTGCCCCGGGAAGACCGTGGGGTGATCTTTGTTAACTACAAACTCCCCAATGCCGCCTCGCTGGGCCGGACTTACCAAGCCATGCAGAAAATCTACCAACGGGTAGAATCCACCCCCGGGGTGCGCAGCGCCACTTTTGTATCCGGGCGCAATTTCTTTTCCGGCAACGGTAGCTCTTACGGCTTAGGTTTCGTGCTGTTGGATCGGTTTGATCAGCGAGAGGCCGACAGCCTGGCGGCCTCCGCCCTGGTAAAGAAACTCTTTGCCAAGACAGGCGACATAGCGGATGCCGAGATCATCTTTTTTACGCCTCCTAGTGTACCCGGCTACAGCGCTTCCGATGGTTTCGAAGTACGCCTTCTGGACCGCTCCGCCAGTTCCCTAAAACAGCTCGATAAGGTGGCCAGCCAATTTGCTCAGCAGCTTAGTGCCGCCCCTTCCATCGCTTATGCCAACAATTCCTTCAGCACCGACTTTCCCCAGTACGAGCTGGAGGTGAATGTGGCCCGGGCCAAGCAGGCCGGCGTACCCGTAGATCGGGTGCTATCCGCATTACAGGGCTATGTGGGCGGCGTGTACAGCGCTGATTTTAGCCGCTTTGGCAAACAGTTTCGCGTGTACGTACAGTCACTACCGGAAGACCGCCAGCGCCGGGAAGATCTGCACCAAATGAGCGTCCGTACCGCCAAAGGCACCATGGCGCCCCTTACCGAGTTTGTTAAACTGGAACGGGTGTACGGTCCGCAAACCATCGGTCGCTTTAACCTTTTCAACAACGTAACCCTCAATGGCGGCACCGCCCCCGGCTATGCTACTGGCCAAGCCATTGAAGCCGTTCAGAAAAGGGCCGAGGAAAAACTACCCAAGGGCTATGATATTGCCTTTTCCGGTATAACCCGAGAGCAGCTGCAGTCCGAGGGGCAAACCCTGCTGATCTTCCTGCTTAGCCTGGTTTTCGTTTACTTTTTTCTGGCCGCCCAATACGAGAGTTATCTCCTACCGCTGGCGGTGGTATTTTCCTTGCCGCTAGGGGTATTCGGCGCTTATTTTACCACCCTGGCCACTGGTTTGCAAAACAATATCTTTTTTCAAATAGCCCTGATCATGCTGCTGGGCCTGCTGGCCAAAAATGCCATCCTGATCGTGGAATTTGCTCGCCAGCGCCGGCGCGCAGGGGCTTCCCTACAAGAAGCCGCTATCGAGGGCGCCCGGGTGCGCCTGCGGCCCATCCTGATGACCTCCCTGGCCTTTATCATCGGGCTGCTGCCGCTGGTATTGGCCAACGGCGTAGGCGCGGCCGGCAATCGATCTATCGGCACCGGTGCGGCGGGCGGTTTGCTCATCGGCACCCTGTTGGGGCTGCTCTTTACGCCCGTCTTGTACATCGTTTTCCAGTACTTACACGAAAAAGTAGCGGGACGCCCCGCGGCCACCGCTAAAAACGATCCCTCATGAAGCGCATCCTCTCCTCCCCCGCCCGCCTACTCTTCCTCGGGCTGCTTCCCGCAGTAAGCAGTTGCTTTGTAGCTCAGCCCTTTGAAGCACCTGATGCGGAGAAAACGCCCGCGGAATACCGCCGTGCCACGCCATCACAAACGGCAGATACCCTCTCGGCCGCCCAGCTACCCTGGGATAGCGTTTTTCAAGATCCCCTCCTGCGGGAGTACCTGGACACGGCCCTTCAGCGCAATTTTGAGCAGCAAATAGCCCTTGCCACCCTGACCAAAAACCGGGCTTACTGGCGGCAGAGTCGGCGGGCCTTCTGGCCCCAATTGGGGCTCAATGCCCAGCAAAATTACCAGGAGCTCTCCAGCAATAGCCAGTTTGGCGGTTTTTTTGACCGAATAGACCAGTACGAGCTGTCCGGTAACATCTCCTGGGAAGCAGATATCTGGGGCCGGCTTAGCAGCCAAAAGAGAGCTGCCCGGGCAGCGTACCTTGCCAGCCAGGAAGCACAGCGGGCCCTACGGACGAGCATTATCGCCCAGGTAGCCCGCACTTATTATCAACTGGCGGCCCTGACCGAACAAGAAACCATAGCCCGGCAAAGTGTGCGCCTGCGGAAAAAGGCGCTCCGTACCAGCCGGGCCCTCCAGGAGGCCGGGCGGCTGAGTGCTCCCGCGGTAGCCCAAGCCCGGGCGCAATGGCTGGAAGCAAAGGCCCTGGTAACCCGTACCCGCGCTCAATACCGACAAACAGAAACGGCCTTCCAATTGCTCCTGGGGCAAGCCCCGCAGCCCGTTTCCACAGCGAAACTAAGCGCCCTGGCCGAGCCACCCGGCCTCAGCACAGGAGTGCCGGTAGATCTGCTTCAAAACCGCCCGGATGTACGGGCCGCAGAGCAAACCCTCCGCCAGCGCTTCCAGCTGGTCAACGTAGCCCGCAGCGCCTTCTACCCCCGGCTCTCCATCACCGCCAATACCGGCTTCCAAAGTTTAGACTTTAATACCTTAATATCTCCCCAGTCCATCTTTCTAAACGTGGTGAGCGGGCTGGCACAGCCCCTCTTTCAGCGAGGGCAACTCCAGGCGCAGCTCACCGCGGCCCGGGTCGATCAACAAGTAGCCCTGCTCAACTTCCAAAAAAGTTTGGTAACGGCGAGCGGCGAAGTAGCGGATGCCCTTACCGAAATGGCCACCGCCGATAGCCTGCTGGACTACCGCCGCGCGCAAGTACTGGCCTACCGCCAAGCTACCCAGCAAACCGAAGCGCTGCTTAGGCGCGGAGAAGCCAATTACTTGGAAGTATTAAGGGCCCAGGAAAATTTGCTCAACGCTCGCCTCCAGGTCGTCGAGCTACGATTGCGCTACCTTGAGGGCCGTACCCGTCTGTACCGGGCCCTCGGGGGCGGATGGCGTGCTAGATCTTGATCTTGGGAGGCCTTATACCGGATAATCCTTCTTGATTAACCTTTCGAGCTTCCCTTCATTTGCGGCAAGAATGCTATGCTGGACGGCAAGGGGTCTGTTAAGCACTCAGGGCTGTTTCGAAGCAGGCCTGGAGGAAAAACGCCTGCTTTTTATTTTGAACTACCCATCGATACCAGCTCGCTGGTAAGGGATATCAATGAGGAACACGATGTAATGTAAAGGACCGCCTGCTCTTACAAGATTCTTCCTTGCTTTCCCCGTCTCGCTCTCCGGTTTCCCTTCCTAATCCGCGGTGGCCTGTCATTGAGCACAAGGTATCGCCGTGTATTAATTCGCTAAGGAGAGAGATGGAAAAGCTGTTAGAACCGCTGTGGCACAGGGTTCTGCCATCAGGAAGCTGCCCCTCCCAG
>CAJXMS010000008.1 GCA_913056475.1 uncultured Bacteroidota bacterium | reverse complement strand
ACTAAAACAACCAAAAGGACGAGCGCCGCCTGGATACCACCTTGTTTATTACCGAGGGCGACTCCGCCAGCGGCAGCATTACCAAATCTCGTAATGCCAATACCCAGGCGGTATTTAGCTTAAAAGGGAAGCCCCTTAATTGCTACGGCCTTACCAAAAAAGTGGTGTACGAGAATGAAGAATTCAACCTTCTGCAGGCGGCCCTCAACATAGAAGATGGGCTGGAGGATCTCCGCTACAACCGGGTGGTGATAGCCACGGATGCAGATGTGGACGGCATGCACATTCGGCTGCTGCTGATCACCTTCTTTCTGCAGTTTTTCCCCGAGCTGGTAAGAGAGGGGCACCTCTACATCTTGCAAACGCCGCTGTTCCGGGTACGCAATAAGAAAGAAACGCACTACTGCTACAGCGATGAAGAAAAGCGGGCTGCTCTGCTCAAACTGGGGGTAAATGCCGAAATTACCCGCTTTAAAGGGCTGGGGGAAATTTCGCCGGAAGAGTTTCAGCACTTCATTGGGGAAGATATTCGGTTGGACCCAGTCATGCTGAATAAAGACTATACCACCGAGCAATTGCTGGCCTTTTACATGGGGAAAAACACCCCGAGCCGCCAAGATTTTATCATCCAAAATCTGCGAATAGAGCCCGATGTGGTAGAGGAAGAAGAGATAGAGGAACTGGCGGAAAAAGCTACTGAAAAGCCTAAAGCAACGGTTTAAACGAAGTACATTTGGCCGCCAGGCCGCCTAATACCAAACCTTAAGAGCGAGCAAAGCTAATGGAGGATAAGCCACACGAAGCTGAAAATGAGCACTTAGAGAATCACCAAGAGGGGAGCATCACCCGGGTGGGCGGAATGTATGAGGAGTACTTCCTGAACTATGCCAGCTACGTGATTTTGGAAAGGGCGGTGCCGGAGATGGGCGATGGCTTAAAACCCGTGCAGCGTCGTATTCTCCATGCCATGCGCGAAATGGAGGATGGTCGCTTTCATAAAGTGGCCAATATGATAGGCCAAACCATGAAGTATCATCCCCATGGGGACGCTTCCATAGGGGACGCGCTGGTCCAGCTGGGCCAAAAAGACCTGCTCATCGAAACGCAGGGCAACTGGGGCAATATCTTTACCGGGGATAGCGCCGCCGCGCCGCGATATATTGAGGCGCGCCTTTCCAAATTTGCCCTGGAGGTGGCCTTTAACCCCAAAATAACGGAGTGGCGCACCAGCTATGATGGGCGGGGCCGGGAGCCAGAGCAGCTCCCCATGAAATTTCCGCTCTTGCTGGCCCAAGGGGTGGAAGGGATTGCGGTAGGTCTTTCTACCCGCATAATGCCGCATAATTTTAATGAACTGATAGACGCCTCTATAAATATCCTGCGGCATAAACCCTTCGAGTTGCTGCCGGATTTTCCGACCGGTGGGATCGTAGACGTAACCAACTACCAGGATGGTAGCCGCGGTAGCCGCATCCGGATCCGCGCCAAAATAGGGGTCCAAGACAAAAAAACCCTCCAAATAGATGATATCCCTTACGGTACCACCACTACCTCGGTGATCGATAGCATTCTTAAGGCCAATGAAAAAGGGAAGCTTAAGGTTAAAAAAATTGAAGATAATACGGCCGAAAAAGTAGAGATAGTGGTGCATTTGCCGGCAGGGGTATCACCGGATAAGACCATCGATGCGCTTTATGCCTTTACCGACTGCGAGGTTTCCATCTCTCCGCTGGCCTGCGTCATAGAAGAGGAAAAACCGCATTTTCTGGACGTAAAAGAGATTCTCCGCCGCAATACGCAGCACACCCTGGATATCCTTAAAGCTGAGCTCCAGTATAAGCTTAATAACTTCCGCGAGCAGTGGCACTTCGCGTCCCTGGAGCGCATTTTTATCGAGGAAAAAATTTACCGGGACATCGAGGAGGCCGAAAGCTGGGAGGAGGTCCTCCGTTTTATACGCCAGGGGCTGGCACCTCATCTGGGCAAACTGCTTCGGGAGGTGAGCGAAGAGGATATCATACGCCTTACGGAAATTCGCATTAAGCGCATTAGTAAATTTGATAAAGCCAAAGCCGATGATAATATCCTGCGGCTGGAAGGGGAAATAGAACAGATCAAGCACCACCTGGAGCACTTGGTAGACTACGCGGTGGACTGGTTTAAAAACCTCAAAAAGAAATACGGTAAGGGCCGGGAGCGCAAAACCGAGGTGCGCGTTTTTGAAGACATTGAGGCAAGTAAAGTGGCCCTGGCCAATACGAAGCTTTATGCCAATTACGAGGAAGGTTTTGTAGGCACTAGCCTCAAAAAAGACAGCTTTGTAACGGAATGCTCTGACTTAGCGGACCTGATCGTGTTTTTACGCAACGGCCAAATGATGGTAACCCGCGTGGGCCCGAAAACGTATGTGGGTAAGGACATTATGTACGTGGGGGTTTGGAAAAGAGGCGATAAACGGACCACCTACAACATGATTTACCGAGATGGGGCTAGTGGTAAATCCCTTGTGAAACGCTTCCAGGTGCCCAGCATAACCCGGGATAAGATCTACGATCTTACCCCCGGTACGAAGGGTACCAAAGTGCTTCACTTTACCGCCAATCCCAATGGAGAGGCGGAAAAGGTCGTGGTGCGGCTGCGCGCGCTGCAGCGACTCCGGAAGCTCAAGATGGAACTGGACTTTTCTGAAGTAGGCATTAAGAGCCGCGGGGCGAAAGGCAAGCTGGTAACCAAGCATCCGGTCAAAAAGATAGACCTGGCAGAAGAAGGTGAGAGTACCCTCGGGGCCCGCAAAATATGGCTGGACGAAACCGTAAACCGCCTCAATGCGGACGGAAGAGGCCGGCTACTGGGAAGCTTCCGTGGGCAGGACCGTATCCTGGAAATCACGCAAAGTGGCTACTACCGCTTACTCCCCTACGATCTGAGCACCCACTTTGAAGAGGACATGGTGCACGTCCAGAAGTACGACCCCCAGCAAACCGTCTCCGTTATTTACTACGACGGAGCGAAGAAAAAACACTATGTAAAGCGCTTTGTCCCCGAAACAGAAGGTAAAAAAGAACCCTTCATCAGTGAGCACGCCCAGTCCAAATTGGAATGGATAAGTACCGCGGCCCGGCCCATGGTGGAGCTGAGCTTCCGCAAGGAAAATGGTAAACAACGCGAAAACGAAACCATCGACATAGCGGAGTTTATTGCCGTAAAAGGGGAGAAAGCCCAGGGGAATATACTGAGCCGTTATGCCGTTAAAAATATTGCTACCTTAGAGCCTCTCACGACAGAAACGGAACAGGCGCCCACAGATGCTGATACCCAAGATCCACCTCCCGAAGAGGGCTCCGATCAAATTAGCCTTGAATTTTAAACTATTTCCCTACCCCCATTAATGACACGTATTTTATCAACTCTGTTTCTCGTAGCCCTTCTTGCTCCCGGGCTTACTGCTCAAAACATCACCAAACTGGGGCAGCTCAGCTATAACCAAAGCTTAAATGATATCTGGGGCTGGGCGGATACGGCCAATAATAAAGAGTATGCCCTGGTGGGCTTACAAAGCCAAGTTTCCGTGGTGGATGTCACCAATCCGGCCAATCCCCAGGAAGTATTTTCCCGGAGTGGCGCCAGCTCCATTTGGCGTGATTTAAAGTCTTTCCAGCACTATGCTTACATAGTACACGATGTCTATAATGGGACTTCCGATGGCATCATGATCATAGATCTAAGTACGCTGGGCAATGCCTTCCCTACCGTTTACAACTTTAAGCCTACTATCAATTATCAAGGTACGCAGGTGGACTTCAAACGGGCGCATAACATCTACATTGATGAGCAAGGCATCCTTTATTGTTTCGGCTCTAATGTGGGTAAGGGCGGCGCTCTGATGTTTGACCTCACTCAGGACCCGGCCAATCCCACTTACCTCGGAATAGACGATGCCTATTACTACCACGATGGGGTAGCCCGGGGGGACACCCTCTGGGGTGCGGCTATTAATAAGGGCTTTTTTACCGTAGTAGATATCAGCAACAAAAGCAATCCTACGGTAATGGCCTCCCAAAGTACCCCCTTTAATTTTACCCATAACATCTGGTTTAGTGATGATAACCAACGCGTGTTTACCACGGACGAGCGAACCTCCGCTTATATAGCCTCTTACGACGTGAGTAACCTGGGAAATATTACCAAACTTGACCAGCTAAGGACCTCCTTCGGCAATAACATTATCCCCCACAATACGCATTTTCTCAACGACTTTCTGGTAACCAGCTACTACACTGCGGGCCTGCAAATAGCCGACGTGAGTAGACCCGGCACCATGGTAGAAGTGGGAACCTACGACACCTCTCCGCGCGATGGCGATGGCTTTGACGGAGCCTGGGGCGCTTATCCCTATTTGCCCAGTGGTAATATTCTGGTAAGTGACAGGGGAGAAGGGCTTTATGTGCTAAGCAGCAGCTACCCGCGCGCTTGCTACTTGGAGGCTACCGTGACCGACTCCATGAGCGGACAGCCCATCCCCAATGCGCAGGTAAGCGTTCTTTCTGCTAATGGGATGGCCGGCCAAACCAATTTTAACGGGGTATTTAAAGAAGGTCAGCTCGATACCGGCCAAAGCCAAGTGGAAATTTCCGCAGCAGGATATATAACGGATACCATAAGCGTTAACTTTATCCGCGACTCCCTCATTAGCCGGCAGGTGGCCCTAATCAATGGCCAGTCTAGCCTGCCGGATGCCAGTGCCTGGGGCCACCCCTCTCTTTACCCCAATCCCAGCCCCGGCCGGCTCGCTATTCAAAACCTTCCAGCGGACTTGAAGTCCCTGCACTACCAACTGCTTGATGTAAGCGGTAAAGTAGTAGCTCAGGGCCAGAAACAAGTGCGTCAGCAGCAAACAAGCTTTTCCTGGGATATCCCTTCCGGGGTTTATCAACTGGAGCTGGAGGCCGCCCAATTACCCGCCTGGCGGCAGGAGATAATCATTCGTTAAGTCCTTGATAATTCTTGCATCTTTGGGGCAAAACTAAGCATGGCCGCCCCGCGCAATATATTGGTGTACGCCCGCACCGTATGGTATGATACTTACGCCAAAACCATTATTGAATTAACCAAGCAGCTAGCCGAAAAGCACCGGGTGCTGTACCTGGACTACCAGTTTACCTTAAAGGATCTGCTCACACGGCTTTTTAAGGGGGATAAGCGGCCCACCGCCGGGCAAATACTGGGCTTCAAATCCCGCCTTCAAGTACTGCAATCTGGTGGGCGTGGCGTACTTTACCTCTACACGCCACCGCCCATTATTCCGGTTCAGGCCCTACCGGAAGGTTGGCTTTACCGGCAGCTTCAAGCCTGGAATACGCGCCTTGTAAATAGAGGGCTGCGCCGGGCCTTAAGGAAGCTTTCCATGGAGCAAGAGCTGATTTTATTCAACTCGTTTAATCCCGAATTTGGTCAGTTTTACCAGGGGGCGTTTGCGGAAGCACGGCATATATATCACTGCTATGACGTAATAGAGGCTGCCCCATGGCTAAGCCGCCACGGCGGGCCTGCGGAGCACCGATACTTGCCAGAAGTAGATGCCGCTATTTTCACCTCTCACGGCCTTTTCGAGCAAAAGGGTGGGCTAAGCCCCCAGGCATTTGTAGTGGAAAATGGAGTAGATTACCCCCGCTACCGAGCGGCCTTTACGCCACCGCCCGGCCAGGGAATAGTGGGTTACGTGGGAGCCGTGGATTTCCGAACCGATAAGGAGCTGCTTAAAGCGGTTATTGAGACCTGTACCCACTTTCAATTTGAATTTGTGGGTCCCGTTAAAGATGCGGGTATGCGTTCTTTCTTGGAAGAGCATCCCCGCGTAAAGTGGCACGGGCTTCATCCCGCCTCAGATTTACCCGGCTTTTTAGCCCGCTGGGATGCCGGCATCATTCCCTTTTTGGATAATGAGTTTACTGCTGGCGTTTACCCTTTAAAAGTGAATGAGTACTTGGCGGTAGGCCTTCCCGTGGTGAGTACGCCCTTCGGGCAAATGAGTCGGTTCGCCGATATAGTACATTTGGCCGATGAGGCCCAGAAATACAGCAAAGAGCTCAAGGCCGCTGTAGCTGAAGATACGCTAGAAAAAAGAAAAATTCGCAGTAGCTTCGCTAGGCAAAATTCCTGGGAAGCACGGGCCCGGGCCGTTGAAAAGATTATATGTTAAAAGGAGGGAAATGACGCAACCAACTGAGCACTGGGACCCTGAATTGATGCCAGATTTCTTGGTAATAGGAGCGGGCAAATCCGGAACTACCTCCTTAAATGAGTATTTGCGTCAACATCCGGACGTATATATGTGTCGCAAGGAACCTAATTTCTTTGCGTTTGAGATGTACACGGCGGAGGACTTCGAGGATCCGGTGGACCGGGCCTATTACTACCAGGCGGCGCACACCCTGGAGCAGTATCAGGAGCTGTGGCGTCCAGCCCAGAAAGGGCAGCTAAAAGGTGATGTATCTAATACTTACATGACCCATGATCCTGCTTATGCCCGGATAAAACACTATTTACCGGAGGTGAAGATGATCGCTATTTTGCGGCATCCGGCCGAACGGCTTTTCTCGCGTTTTGCCCATATAGAACGGGAGGGATCCCAGATGGAAGAGCTGGCCTTAGAACGGATTTGGGATTCGCAGTCCCTCTGGTGGCATAGACCAGACCTAATTCCCGAAGGCTTTTATTATGAACAGCTAGCCCCCTACTTTGAAAATTTCCGCCGCGATCAGCTTCGAATTTACCTGTACGAGGAATTTACCGAGGATACAGAGCGGGTTTTTTACGAAATCCTGGAATTTTTGGGGCTTCGGACCGATGTGCCTATTGATACCAAGGTGGTGTACAACAAAACGGGGCGGGTGAAAAACGCCCTTTTGCATAAGTTGATAGGTCCCAACAGCCTTCCCATTCGGGTGGCTAAAAAACTCCTTCCGGTGCCGGTAAAGGGAACTAACTGGACCCTGGCCTTGCGGAGTAAGGTTCATCGCTTGCGCAGCAATAATTTAAAAAAGACCGCCATTCCGGCTGAACTGAAGTCGAGAGTTACCCAAGAGATATACCGGGAGGATCTGGAGCGGCTCCAGAAACTGATTGGTAAGGATCTGTCAAGCTGGCTTCAGTATTGAATAGAATTAAGGAAATACTGCCTCGCTTTACCGGCCCCAAAGCTATGAGTCTTTGGGGTAACGTTTTAGGGGCCATGCTGGGTATAGTGAGTTTTGCGCTTTTAGCGCGCCTCCTTCCGCAGGAAGACCTGGGGATTTTCACCGTTTTTATTACCCTCTTGACGATTCTTTCCTTGGCTCGCAATGGCTTGGTGGGCAGGGGATTGATTAAGTACCTGGCGGAGTCTAGTGATCCGGAGGAGCAGCGAAGATACCTGGACGCAGGCTGGCGCTTAGCTTTAATCGGCACGCTGCTTTTGGGCGGTGGCGGAGGGCTGTTGATGCTGGGGCTCTATGGGCTGGGGTTGGGCGAAGATTTTCTGTGGTATGCGGTGTGGCTTATGCCTGCGTTGTTGTCTAGCTTGCCTATGGACATGGCCTTTTGGGTAAGAAGTGCTCAACGGGACTTTACCCGGCAGCTGTTCCTTCGTTTGATGCGTCAGTCTCTTTACATCATGGGGGTGGGTTCCCTTTTATTTATACCTGCCAGTTATGTGGTGGTAATAGCCATTTTTTCCTTGTCTCATTTGCTGCCCTCTCTTTACAGTTTAGTGGTTGATTGGGGGCAGTTCCGGGAACGCATGCCCAGCGGGGAAGAGGAGCGAGGCGCTTTACTGCGTTTTGGACGCTATGCCATCGGAACGAATTTGGGTGGTAACTTACTAAAGTCCTCTGATGCTATTCTTATCCGCTTTCTGCTGGGCCCCACTGCGGTGGCGGCCTACGAAGTGGCTTTACGTTTGGTAAATTTGATAGACATCCCGTTACGGGCTTTGGTAGGCTTTGCATACCCAGACTTGGCCCGCACGCGGGGACAGCGAGGGCACCCATTTTTTGTGCGGGCCTTTGAAACACATGCGGGTTTTACCTGGCTGCTCCTGTTGCCCATAGCCTTGGTATGCTTTCTATTCCCGGAACCCATAGTAGAGCTCTTTGGTGGGGCTAAGTATGCACAATCGGCCGATATTCTCCGGGTTTTTGCCGTTTATATGGCCATTACCAGCATAGATCGTTTCGTAGGCCTAGGACTCGATTTGCTCAATCGTCCTAAGCGAAATTTCCAAAAAGTTATGCTTATGCTCGCGGTAAATGTAGGGGGCAGCGCTTTTGTGCTTTATACCTTTAAAAGTTTACCAGGGGTAGCCGGGATCACCATCGTAACCTTTAGTACCGGGATTTTATTTGGATTTTGGTTAAGTCGTAAAGATTTGCCTTTTCGTCCCTTTAAGTGGGCATCGCTTGGGTTTTGGGAGATGGGGCGAATTGTTAAAAAAGCTGTGGGAAAATAGCTCAAGTGCAGGGGCTTAGGCTTTCTCAAATTGGGAACTTTTTTTAAATTTGAAAATTAAGCCAAGAAGCGCATGAAGCTCCTCAAAATATTTGTGGTAGAGGATGATAAGCTGTATGCTAAAGGAGTGGAGCACCATTTACAGCTTAATTCGGACAACGATGTTTCGGTATACCCTACCGGGCGGGCTTGTTTAGGGGAGCTATACAAAGAGCCCGATCTTATTTTTTTGGATTATTCCCTTCCCGACTTGAGTGGCATTGAGGTGTTGCGGGCTATTCAAAACAGTAAGTTAAGCCCGCCGGTGGTCATCGTTAGTGGCCAGGAAGATGTGAGTACAGCCGTTAAACTGCTTAAAGAGGGGGCTTACGATTACATCGTAAAAGATGAGAACGCCCGGGAGCGCATGTGGAATGCCGCTAATAACGTTCGAGAGAATGCGAAGCTTCGTACCGAACTGGAACAGTTGCGGCAGGAGCTTAATTACAAGTATGATTTCAGTAATATAAAGGGGCGCAGTGAGGTGCTGCAGAAGGTTTTTAAGCTGGTGGAAAAGGCAGCCCGCACGAATATCACGGTATCTATAACCGGCGAAACGGGAACGGGCAAAGAGCTGGTAGCCAAAGCGATCCATTACAACTCCGGTAAGAGCGCGCGCCCGATGGTGACAGTAAATATGACGGCTATCCCGGCAGAGCTGATGGAAAGTGAACTTTTTGGCCACGAAAAAGGAGCCTTCACCGGTGCTCAGGCGCGGCGCGTGGGTAAATTCGAGGAAGCCCATGAAAGTACCCTCTTTTTGGACGAAATCGCAGATCTGGACCTTTCCTTGCAGGCAAAACTGCTTCGGGTGCTTCAGGAAAAGGAGGTCACCCGCTTGGGAAGCAACCGTCCGGTGCCCGCCGCGCCGCGCATCATCGTTGCGACGCACAAAAACTTGGCCGAAGAGGTAAAGCAGGGGCGCTTCCGGGAAGATCTTTATTATCGCCTGTTGGGCCTTCCCATAGAATTGCCGCCCTTGCGCGAGCGAGGCGATGATATCCTACTTTTGGCGCAGTATTTCTTAGATGCTTTTGCCGAAGAAAACCAGCTGCAAGGGCTTAAGCTAAGTCAGGAAGCGAGAGAAAAGCTGCGGCACTACCGCTGGCCAGGAAACGTGCGGGAACTTAGGGCGGTGATAGAGTTGAGCGCCGTCCTTTGCAGCGGCGAGCAGATCGAGGCTTCCGATATTAGTTTTCCCGCTTCTGGGGATGATTGGGGTGATTTGTGGGCCCAAAACCTTACCTTGAGAGACTATACAAGGAAGATAATACAGCATTACCTGGACCGCTACAACCAGAACGTTGTACGCGTAGCCGAAAAGCTCGATGTAGGTAAAAGTACCATCTACCGAATGATCAAGAATAAAGAACTTACTTTGAAATAAAGCCCTTAATATAAATCCCCTAAAAACAAAGCGTTATGGCCGATACCATTTACGACCTCAGCCAGTTAGAAGAGCTAGCAGGTGGCGACGAAGACTTTATCAACAGCATGGTGAGCACCTTCCTGGAACACACGCCCAATCAGCTCGAAGAGCTCAAGAAAGCCCGTCAGGACGGCGATCTTCCCACCATGGGTAAAATCGCCCACAAGATCAAGCCCAATATCGACATGTTTGGCCTTACGGACATTACCGATACCATCCGGGAACTGGAGCAAATGGGCAAAAACGAGGAAGACAAGCCAGAAATAAAGGATAAGATCCAGCAGGTAGATAAGGTCCTTCAGGAGGCCTTTGACCAACTCAAAGCCAGATAGCATGGAGAGACCTGGCGAAATACTGGTCATAGACGACCAACCGATCATGCGAAAACTTCTCGAGGAAATCCTCAAGGAAAAGTACGCCGTAGTAGCCCTGGAAAATGGCCGCGAAGCCCTAGAATGGATGTACTCCGGCCACATACCGGACTGCGTAGTGGCCGATCTTGACATGCCGGAAATCGATGGCTTCGAGTATATTAAGAGGCTGCGCGAAAGTGGCTTTTTTACGGACGTTCCCCTAATAGTGCTTTCCGGCGAAGAAAGTAGTGCAGAACGTATAAAGTGCCTTAAACTGGGGGCAAATGACTACATGATAAAGCCTTTTAACCCGGAGGAATTAAGCCTTCGGATCGATAACCTTATACGCCTTCGCGGATGAAACGCCTCATTTATATAGGCCAGCATTCACAGCACGAGGAAACCCTTAAACAGGCGCCCGACGTAGAACTGACGGCGGTAGAAAATGTGGTAGGTTTTTTCAACCTCCTGGAGCGCCTGGGAGATTATGACCTGGTGATAAGTGAATGTAAGCTTAAGGGATTAGATGGGCTGGAGCTCTACGAGCGTTACAAAACAAACCTGGCCAACCTCAAGGTTCCCTTCTTACTGATTGATGGGGAGAAAAAATCCATCTATGACCGCAAGATGCTCCTAAGCAAAGGCGTGATGGATTTGGTCCCCGATCAAGCTTCCTTAGAACGAGTGGGAGAGAAGGTGTCTTTCTACAAAGGTTTGTTAAAGGCACGTTTGGCCAACCGGGTAAAAGCCCGGGCTGAGGAGTATCGCGTGCCCTTGGCAAAACGGATTTTTGACATTGCCTTTGCCAGTTTGGCGCTCCTGGCGGCTTCGCCTATCTTGTTGCTTACCATTATAGCTATCCGACTTGAATCTAAAGGCAAAGTGTACTACATTTCCAAGCGAGTGGGGACGGGCTATCGGGTTTTCGATTTTTACAAGCTTCGCTCTATGTATAGCGACGCGGATAAGCGCTTGCGCGAACTAGCCCACCTCAACCAGTATTCGGAAGCAGAAAAGACCCACGAGGAAGAAGACGAGAAAGAACAGATCAAACGAATGGAGAAGGAGCAAGGCTCGATGGCACCTACCCTTATCTATAAAGACGGCACCCCCATGAGCGAAGAAGTTTATCAAGAACTCAAGCGGACGCAGCAGGCCGGGACTTTCATGAAATTCAAAAATGATCCGCGAATAACCCAGGTGGGTAATATTATAAGAAAGACCAGTATAGATGAACTCCCCCAGCTAATCAATGTGCTGAAAGGGGATATGTCCATCGTGGGCAATCGCCCCTTACCTCTTTACGAGGCTGAGCAACTGACCTCCGATGATTGGGGGCAGCGTTTCTTGGCGCCGGCCGGCATTACGGGGCTATGGCAGGTCGAAAAAAGGGGGCAAAGCGCTATGAGTGAAGAAGAAAGAAAATCCTTGGATAACAAATATGCCCAGAATTTTAGTTTTTGGAACGATATCCGCTTGATCTTGAAAACCATCCCGGCCCTCTTTCAAAAAGAAAATGTATGACCCAAAATTGGCTAATTACCGCGATAGCCTTTATCCTTTTATATCTAGGGGCCATTACCCCCGTTTCCGGACAGGTGGGGGTTGATAAGCTCGATGGGGAGCAACCGGAAGATACGCTGGTCGTCAATCTGGCCGATTACCTTCCCCCATTACCGGTTCTTATTGATTCGGCCATCGCCAATTCGCCCGAAGTGGAGTACTTTTCCCAACGCCAAAAAATGGCCGAATACGATGTCTCCATTCAGCGAAAAGAGTGGCTTAGAAATATCCGCGCCAATGCCAGTTATTTTGGCGGTACCAATACCATTTTAAACCAGGGGCTGGCTCTGGGGGGCTACAATTATGGGGTAGGGGTAACCATTCCGCTTGGTGACCTTTTTACCCTCGGCGACCGGGTAAATAAAGCGAAGGCGACCATGGCGGCCGAGGCAGCCAACCGAAAAGAACAGGAACGATTAATCATAAAACGGGTAGAAGAGACCTACAACCGCCTCTTTGTACTCCGTCAACTAATAGAACACGCTACCGAGGCCATGGAATCGGCCCGGTTTATTTACGAGCAAGGTGAAACCCGTTTCGTGCGGGGAGAGCTATCCTTAGATGAATTGGGCCAAAACACCGACCTGAAAACAAAGTGGGCCAGTAACTACACCCGTTTAAAGGGAGAATTTTACAATACCTATCGTTTGCTTCAGCGCCTTGTAGGGGTGCCGTTCAGTAAGTTCTAAACTTCCCCCCAAGCACCATGTCACTGCTCCATTTTGTACGCTTATTTAACCGAAACCTGCCGCTTTTCTTATTCTGTGCGGCCGTAACGGGCGCAGTGGTCTTCTTTTTAACGCGGGATTTACCAAAGACCTACAACTCGGAAACCGAAATCTATACCGGTATCGCTTCGGGATTGGACGTCGAAAACCTCGGCAATACCAAGGTAGATTACCAGTCCGCCAACACGGAATATGATAACCTTATTAATATCATAAAATCCCGCCATACCCTGGAGGAGGTGGGCAACCGTTTATTGGCACAGCACCTTATGCTGGATTCGGTAGACCGGGATATTCTACTACCGGAGAGCTATCGACGCCTGCGTGAATGGATATCCCAGTCGCTCGAAGAAAAATTGGTGGTCCCTTACTCCGTAGAGCTTACCCTGCGCAATATCCGGAAATACAAAGCAGAACACTACAAAGAAAATCGCGTCAAACAAGTATTTGAAAGCCCTAGCTCCCCTTACAGCCATAAGGCCATTTCCAGTATTAGCGTGGACCGGGTCCAGAATTCCGATTTACTGCGGATTAGTTACGGGTTTTCAGACCCCGGAATTGCTCAAAATACGCTTTTGATACTCAATGAAGTGTTTACCGCCAATGTAACCCGGATAAAGGTGGGCCAATCCAGCGACGTGGTCAATTATTTCCGCAATCAAGTAAAAAAGGCTGATGAGCGACTGGACAAGGCCGAAGAGCGCCTCCAGGAATTCAGAGTGGCCAACCGCATGATCAACTATCAAGAGCAAACCCGGAGTTTGGCCATCAAGAAAGAAAATATGGAGGATGAGCTCATGAAGACGGTGGCAGAGCTGGAGGCGGCCCAGGCAGCCGTGGAGCGCCTCGAAAGGCAGCTTAGCCTGAACAATGGCCTCATCAAATTGGGTAACGCCATACTGGAAAAGAAAAAAGAACTGGTAGATATACGAGCTAAAATAGCGGAACTAGAAACCTACTATAACGACGCTGACTTACTTAACAAACTGCGCCGCCGGGCAGATATTCTCCAGGAAGAAATCAGTAATCAAGTAAAAGAACGCTACCAAAAGACGCGCACTACCGACGGTATTCCAGTGGAGAGTATCATTAATGAGTGGCTCACCTACACCCTGGAGCTGGACGCGGTAAAAGCTGAGCTTAAAGTATATAAACAACGCCAGCGATATTTTCAGGAAAAATATGCCCACTTTGCCAAATTAGGGGCCAAAGCTTCCCGCCTGGAGCGAGAAATCAATATGGCCAAAGACAATTATTTGGAACTGGTATCCAGCCTGAATACGGCCATGCTACGCCAACGAAGCCAGCGGATATCCAGCGGAGGGCTGGTGGTTACCGTACCTCCCAATTATCCGCTTTCGGCCGAAAAAAGCAAGGCCATGCTGCTCATCTTAGTGGGCGCTGTAGTGGGCTTTTTCATCCCCTTTATGTTGGTGGTCCTCCGGGAGTTCCTGGATTCTTCCATTCGCTTGCCGCAGCGAGCCGAGCGTATGCTGCGCCTGAAATTACTAGGAGCTTACCCCGACCTTACCCAGCGCCGTAGCAGTAAAAAAATTGACTTCGAATGGCTTCACGATAAAGCCGTGGGGCTATTGGCCCAGAATATCCGGATGATGGCCAGCAACCAAAATCAATCGGATAAAAAGCCCAAATACTTGCTCCTTTTTAGTACCCGAG
Source organism: uncultured Bacteroidota bacterium (assembly GCA_913056475.1). Classification (GTDB taxonomy): domain Bacteria; phylum Bacteroidota; class Bacteroidia; order Flavobacteriales; family Schleiferiaceae; genus CAJXMS01. The sequence goes on along the minus strand of CAJXMS010000008.1, from coordinate 4,048 downwards.
AGGGCGATGGTAAGCAGTTTATGGCCCACGTACTGGCCAATGAACTGGCAGGCCTGAGTTATCAGGTTATGATGCTATCCCCCAAACTCTTACCTAAAGATGATACGCCTTACTATGAATTTGTCCATTACGAAAACAACAAGCGCTTCATTAACGCCGAACAGCTGACAGAAATCATGCCCGTGGGTTTCCAGGCCGCCCAATACGACTTTGTTATTCTCGTGATCGATGCTATCTTAACTAATCCCTATCCCATTGATCTTTTGCGGCAGATTGACTTAGGAGTCAATGTGACCGGGGCTTACCGGAGCTGGAATAGCGCTGATAAGCAAGCGCTTAATGCTATCCGCAAAGCTCTGCCACACGAGCCTCGCTTTATTTTAAATGGGGTGGAACCTGATTTTATGCAAAACGTGCTGGGCGATATAGCCAAAGAGCGGTCTCCCATTCGTCGCTTTCTCAAGCGGATTTTTAGCATGGAACTGCGACAGATCAGGTTGGCACGGCGCGATAGCTAAAGCCGGTACTTAAACAAGTTGTTCTTTTCCCCGGCTGGAATCTGCGGAGCTCCTTGCGCGTCCCAGCGGGTCATCATAAAAACAAAAGCAACCGAAAATAACGTGGTGAAACTATTCGGGAACTGGGTCATTACCGAGTTCCCGTAGTTGGCCAGGAGTATACCCGCATAGCCAGAGGTAAAGGCTACTGCTGTGTAGCGCAGCCCCGGGTCTCTCAATTTTAAGGCAATGATCCCCATCCTCACCAGGATGTACAGCCAAATAAACAAGTAAAAGAGCTGACCAATACGGCCTGTTTCAGCCCGAATACGGGTATAAAGTCCATCGGTGGCAAAATTGGCCATCCAGGTGTAGGGGGTGAAGCGCCGGCCCCAGTAGCCGGCCGTACCGATCCCCGTACCAAAGGGCTTATTGGAAAGGTAGCGGGTTAGTTTTTGCCGGTTGATCACCCGAACTTGTAGGGAGGGATCGTCCGCATTAAGGGCGGATCGTAACCGGGCGATGTCGTAATTGCTCTGGCCAATCGTGGTAAATTTCAAAAAAGAAAAGACCAGAAAACCTATGGTAGCGCCGGTAATGATCAGACGCTTGTTCTTGCTTAACAGAATGAAAATAATTCCCCCGGCACCCGGTACCGCTAGGGCGCCCCTGGTGCCGCTTATGATCAACCCGTAGAGGCAAAGCAAGGTAATGATCAGGTAAAGCAGACGCCGGCGAAAAGAAACGGGCCCCAGAAAGAGTATAGCGGCAACGGTAGCTATGTGGCCCATGGCCGCCCCAAAAGTACCGGCATCAAAATAATAGGAAAAGACCCGGAGTTTGCTACCCCAGAGCAAGTGCGTTTCTGCGGCTCCCTTGTCCAGCCAGGCCTGCTCAAACGGGTCTACACCGATCACGTCCTGGCGAATGCCCCAAAGGGCCCCCAGCAGTGAAAAACCGAGCCAAATATTGAGAAAACGATTCATGTGGCGGCGGTGATTCATTACCGTAAAGATCAGGCCAAATATGAGTAGCTGATAGAGCGCAATACCCCGCATAGCGTAAAACCAGGCCGCTATAGACTGTGCGTAAGGATTGGCAATTTCCAGTACCACCAGCCCCATCCACAAGGCCATGAGCAGTACCACATCATTATAGCTGGCGGATAGGTCGAGCTCCCGGAAATATTTGAAGAAAAGGACCAAAAAACTCAGCACCAAAAAAATATCGGTCCCCAAGCCATAGGGAACAAAAGAGCCCAGGTAGCGATCTAAGGAGGCCAGCAAAAAGGACAGGATAAGCGTGGCATACAACCCTAGCTGTGGAAAACGGAAAAAGGCATAGCTAAAGCCAATAACCACCGGGAGCATGATTAAGATACCCGCACCGGCAAATCCCATGGCTCCTATAACCAGCCCCATCAAAATAGCCCCCAACAAGGCCGCCAGGTAGGGGCTATGACGCATGGTAAAGTCTTGGATAATCCGCAGCATAGCGGGCTTAGTTATCTTTTCCCGGCATCGACATCAGCCCTGGCTTCGTAAGCGGAAGGAACTGGTAGTATTCGGTCTCATAATAGAAATAGTCAAAAAGAACTTCCGAGCCGTACACGGTTTTACCGTTGCGGCTGAAATCCTGGCGCACCCCTTCCACATCGGGAAAAATATCATGCAGCGAGACCAACTGAAAGCGCACCCGCTTGGGCTTGTTTACTATTTGTAAGTGCACCGCCAGGTTGCGGTCATAATCCGGCCTTAGCAAAGCCGTCTCCTTAATTTCGGAGAGTATTTCTTCGGGGTCCACCTTTTTTAATTTCCCTCCGTCCAGGGCCTCCATACGCAGTACGTGAACCTCCCCGTCATCATAGGAGTCCAGCATACCGGTCCATTGATCGAAGGGCAGGATAAAATAATAGGCAGAAAAGAACTCGTCCCACCCTCTTTTACGGGTGGGGTAGCGGTACTGTCCTTCTTTATAAATCTTAACCAGGCATAGCAGGCTGTCTTTCCCGTATTGAACCCGATAAGCCTTTAAGCTTGAGAAATTGTCCAGGCCCAGCAGGTTTTCATCAGTTTCATAAAATCCTTTATTACGCGATACCCCTATTACGGGAATGGTATTTGGCTTGCGTATCCATTGGCCATCCAGGCTATAGCTCCATCCGTATACGCTGTCTTTTAGCACAGCATAGGGCTGATTGGGAAAAACAGGCAAGGGCCTATTGTTACGGTCTTGACCTAATAAATTGACTGTCAAAAAAAAAGCGACTCCCAAAATGAGTATTTGCTGCATGCCTGTACCTTTATGACAAAAATAGCTATTCTTAGACGGTAGTACCAGACCGTATTTATTTACTTTTGAAACAAATATTCACCATGGCCGCCGTCTCTTCCGACGAATCCGACCCCCGGGTATCTTTTCTCACCGTTAACTTCAATCAGCCGGAAGTGACCCGGGAGCTGCTGGAAAGCCTTCAGCAGCTCACTTACCCAAAATGGGAATGCATTGTTGTAGACAATGGCTCCGAACCTTCCCGGTTGCCAAGGTACGTGGAGCATTATCCCCAGGTGTCTTACTTTCAGACGGGGGAAAACCTCGGTTTTGCCGGGGGCAATAATTTTGGCTTAGCGCATTGCAGTGGAGATTTCATCTTCTTTATCAATAACGATACAGAGGTGCCGCCTGGGCTGCTCGAGCCGCTTTTACATTTGGCCGCCGGCCAAAAGAGCATCGGGGCCATAAGTCCCAGAATTCTTTATTACCATAGCCCGGACCGGCTACAGTACGCAGGCACTTCCGCTCTTAACCCACTGACCCTGCGCAATGAGACCCGGGGCCATCAATGCCAGGATGGCCCGGCGTTTCATGTAAACGAACCCACCTACTTTGGCCACGGCGCGGCTATGATGGTGCCGCGGATGGTGATAGAGCGGGTGGGTACCATGCGGTCGCTGTACTTTCTCTATTATGAGGAGCTGGACTGGATGTATCGCATCCGGCAGGCGGGTTTTGATATCTGGTATTGTGGTGAAACCTATGTCTGGCACAAAGAATCGATAAGTACGGGCAAAAACAGCCCCCTTAAGGCCTATTATTTGACCCGGAATCGGCTTTTATTTGCCCGGCTCAATTTTAAAGGCTTACAGCGCCTGGCCAATTGGCTCTACTTTTCGCTGGTAGCTTTACCCAAGAATTTTTTGAGTTACTGGCTCAGGGGCGATAAAGCGCTGGCCCGCGCCGTTTGGAGGGGCTATCGCTGGCACTGGAGTTATCTTCACTTTAATATAGGCATTAGAACCTAATTTATGGAAGTCATAAAATGGGGAGGCATGATCATCGGCGGGCTGGTTTGGTTCATACTGGCTTTTAACGCGGTTTACATCTTTATTTTCGCGCTGGCAGCCCGTATTTTGCGCCGTCCCCAATATCCGGCCACCGAGCGCTACGCCCGGATGGTGATTTTTGTGCCCTGCTATCGTGGGGATGCGGTGATCCTCCATACCCTACCGCAGAACCTTAAGGTGGATTATCCGGCCGATCGATTTAAAATA
>CAJXMS010000007.1 GCA_913056475.1 uncultured Bacteroidota bacterium | reverse complement strand
GCATGCCCGGCAAAGCCAGAGTACCGTAAGCCGGCTTATGTTCATCTTTGCTTCTGAGGACTTCAATCAAGCGCTGAGAAGAGTAGAATATCTCAAACAATACGCCCGCTACCGCAAAAGGCAAGTAGATGAGATCCGGGCCAACCAACAGAACTTAAAAGAAAAACAAGAAGACCTACGCCTAAAAATAACCCGCAAAAAAGCCCTCAAAGGCCGGTTGCAGGGCGAAAAGGAGCGCTTGAGTGACGAGCGTCTTACCCAAAAACAGGCCATAGCCGAATACAAAAAGCTCACCCAGGACCTCAAAGAAAAGCTCAAAGCCAAGCAAGCAGAAGCCAGGAAGGTTGAGCAGGAGATAGAACGGCTCATTGCCCTGGAAGTAAAACGGGCGAAGGAGCGGGCCCAGCGGCGCGCGCTGGAAGAAGAGGCCCAAAAAGTAGGGCTCGAGAAAGGAAGCGATTTTTCAGCCAATACCGCCAATGATGTCCTACGGGAAAAGATATCGGCAGCCCGGGCGCGCCGAGAAGCTGCCCGGGCGGAAGCCGAGGAACCGGCCGCTCCCGGCCTCACCACCGAAGATCGAAACCTGGCCGCCCAGTTTGAAGCCAACCGGGAACGCCTACCCTGGCCCCTGGCAGACGCGCTCCTGGTGGGCCGTTTTGGCACCCAGCGCCACCCGGTGGTCAAAAGCGTAGTGATCGAAAGCAAGGGCATAGACCTGGCTACCGATGGAGGAGCTCCCGTCCGCTCGGTTTTTAAGGGCCGGGTAAGCAATGTAGTCTTGCTGCCCAACGGCTTTAGGGCCGTTATTATCAATCATGGCGTGTACTTTAGTGTATATCAAAACTTGACCAAACTGGAAGTGGCCAGCGGCCAAACCATAGATCAGGGCACGGTGCTGGGGCGGGTAGCCCGGGATCCCGGCGTACAGCAAAATCGCTTGCACTTTGAAGTGTGGAAAAACACCGAAGCGGTGAACCCCCTCACTTGGTTAGCGCCACGGTAGGCGCGGCCATAAGCGGCCCACCCGTTTTTTGTACCAGCGGTATTCGGAAAACATCGCCTGGAGCTTGCGCTCCTCATAGCCACTCTTAAAGTAAAAAAGCAACAACAAAAGCCCCGTTATAGCCAGTCGATAGGCATGACTGGTGTAAAGCGCATAACCCGCCAAAATGAGAACAATGCCCGTATAAATAGGATGGCGTACCAGTGCATAGGCGCCATCTGTTACCAGCTGAGCATGGGCCTTAGGACTGGGAAAGGGAGAAAGGTGTTCCCGAATTTGCCAGAGGCCATTGCCCCCCATAAAAAGCCCCAACCCGATGGCCAGTCCGGCCACCCAGCCAGGCGTGTGGGGCAAAGCTTCCGGCCAATAAGCCCCCACCGGAAGAAGGTAGGCCAGACCCAAAAGCACCTGGATTCCAACCAACCCGTAATCCCAAGCCGTCTTTTGTATAGGGGAATAAGGCATGCTTTATCATTTTAAAGTTGCTCAAAAATAGGAAGTACCCAGGGGGTTTCCACTAAAAACCCAAAAACGCAGACTGGGCCGGAACCTAAGCCCACCTAAGCCAGGGCCTTTTCGCACGGAATGCCCGTGCCTTCCGAAGCCAAGGTAGGTGGCTGGTTGCCGCCCTACTGGGCAAGCTTGCCCCTTTACGGGAGAAAAGCCAGCTAATACTTACTAAAATCAACGAACTTTGTCTCCATGAGATGTATCCTTGCCCAAGCCGAAATCAACTGGCTACAAGCCCTACAGGAAACCGACTGGCAACAATTACTCACGAGCGACCTCCTGGCCCTGATTCTGGAAAAAGTGGGCCTGGTATTGCTGGCCGTCCTCTTGCTATGGTTGGGTTTTAAACTCACCCGCTTCCCGGTACGACTCATAAAAGCAGCTATGCGGCGAGCCAAGCTCGATGCCTCGCTCACCTCTTTTTTGGCTTCGCTGTGCAGCTTTGCCATTAAAGTCTTGATCATCGTACTGGTGGCCGCCATGGTGGGAATTGAAACCTCTGCTTTTGTGGCCATAATTGGGGCAGCCGGCTTGGCCATAGGCTTAGCCCTTCAGGGCAGCCTGGCCAATTTTGCGGGCGGGGTGCTGATCCTGGTTTTCAAGCCCTTTGTAGTGGGGGATATCGTGATCCACGATAACCAGGAAGGCGTGGTAGAATACATCGACATTCTTTACTCCCACATCCGCAAATATGACAACCAACTGGTGGTAGCTCCTAATGGCGCCTTGGCCAATAACCTATTAATAAACCTCTCCAAAATGCCGCTGCGAAGGGTGGAAATCCCCGTCCGCATCAGTTACGATTCAGATATTAAGCAGGCCCGAAAACTGGTGCTGGAAGTATTCGAGGCAGACGGAAGGGTGGTAGATGATCCCGCCCCGCAGTTCTTAATGATGAATATGCAGGACCATTACCTGGCGTTTTCGGCCCGGGGCTGGAGCACCATGGACGACTATTGGCCGGTTTACTGGGATTGCCTGGAGGCCATCAAAGAAGCTTTTCAGGAATCGGAGGCGGTGTCCATACCCTTGCCCCAGCGCATTGTAGAGCTACCCAACCAAGAGCAAGGTAACTATTCCGGGTAGAGCAACATTTGGCCGGGAGGCCAAAAGAAAAAGGCGCTGTAAGCTTAGGGCGCCCCGTTTATCCAAGCATCAGCGGTGATGGCCTGGCGCAGGTTGAGGAGCTGGTGGCGGGCTTGTGATTGCCGGGCAAATTTTCCCAAAGCTACCCGCAGGTGTCCATTTTCTTGGGTTAAGTAAGCCGCAAAGCCCTGCTGCTCGAGGGATTTTTTATAGCTCCGTGCATTGGCTTCCCGGGTGAATGACCCTACTATAATCTGGTAATAGGAGGCTGCTGGGAGCTCATTTGGGGCGGATTTCTTTTCCCGGGCCGGCGCGGCTTCGGCCAAGGGCTCTTCTTCCGGGCTGATTTCTCCTTCCTGGGCCTCTTTTACTATTTCCATGGCTGGGGAAGCCTTGTACTCTGGACCCATTTTAGGTTTGGCCGCGTCCTCTTCGGGGTTCCAGTGCAGGGGAGCTCCGTAGGAGCGAGCGGCTTCGGGCTTCTCTTCTTCTTTCCCCTTCTTATCCAGGTTATTTAGCTGGGCCCGCTCGGAAGCGGAGGGAGCTGTTTCCTTTTGCTTGGCGGCGGGATCGTCCGCTTTTGAAGGCTCATCGGAAGCCCCGGATCGCGGCTTTATGTTGTAGAGGCTGTGATTAATATTGGCATCCAGTTCGGTGGGTTCATAGGGCGCTTCGTTGGGTTCGAAGTCAATTTTCCGGCGGTTTTTCTCCGGCCCGGGGGATACCTTATTTAGGTTTTCCGCCGGGGGTATTACACCCGTAGGTCTACCTTCGTTGGCCTCGTTTAATTGGCCATTCTCCTCGGAAAAGTCATCCAACAGGTAGCTCTTTTGGGATTTCTGAACCGTATCTTTTTGATTCACAAAAATATTTTGGACGTAACCGGCAGCCTGCTGTACCGCGTCGGGTTGTTGGGTGTAGAGGTAGCTGCCCACCAGTCCCAAGGCTATGGCCGGTCCCAGTACTGCCGCCCAGCGGCTTATCTGGCGGCGGTTTTGGTGCATCAGTTGTTTGATGCCCTCGCTTGTTTCGCGGTTTTCGTTTGGATTACTTTTGGATTTGACCGCATGCTTTTCCAGGGCCCGGTTTACACTATGCTTCAGCTTTTCTTCTCGCTCTAGGGCACTAGCGCGGAAAATGTGAAGCCCATAAGAATGGATATTATAATTAACATCCTGAGCGGGGTTGAATTGCAGGGTGCCTTCGGCGTCCAGGAAGAGCCTTCCTACCCCGGCCAGGTTTACTTTTTTGCCCGCCCGGAGGATGCGTTGCCAGTTTTTTACGGCTATGTGGATGGCTTCCAGAGCTTCTTTGTAGGTAGTACCTTCCGCCGTAGCTACGTGTTTGGCCAGTAAGCCGTCGTTCTCAGCTATGCGTCCATTAAACACCACCTGGCGCCAGGCAGGGCGCAGCATATTGATACTTCGATTGAGCTCTGCCGGATAGCTGCGGGTAAGAAAAGCGCCAAACCCGGGCACCACCACACACTCATGGCGATAGAGCAATTGGCTGATATGCTGATTAATAGTAGACTTCACGATGTTACAAAGATAGCAAAACTTTTTTTCCAACCACGGCCCGGGTGGGCTTAGGCCTGGCGGCCAAATGTAATTCCGGCCCTTTTTGTACTTTTCCCCCTCTTAATGAACCTTATGCCTTCTGATTCTAACGATTTACTTTATCAAATAGGCCTAAACGAAGCCTATGGTGTGGGGCCAAAAACCGCCCGGCAATTAATTGCCGAGCTGGGCAGTGCCCAGGAAATATACGAAGCCTCCCGAGCGGAATTACAACGAGTAGAGCGTATCACCAAAACGGCCGTGGATGCCATCCTATCGGGCGATGGCCTCAAGCGCGCGGAAGCGGAGCTGCGCTGGCTGGAGTCTCAGCCTGTGGAGCCCTTGTGGTACCTGGACCCCGGCTACCCCCGCCGGCTACGTCACTGTGATGATGCGCCCGTAGTGCTTTACCAGCGCGGCAAAACCGATCTCAACGCCCAGCACATACTGGCCGTGGTGGGGACACGCGCAGCCACGGAATACGGCCGTTATTTTTGCGAGAAACTCATGGAGGACCTCCTTCCCTACCACCCCTTAATAGTAAGTGGCCTGGCTTATGGTATAGACATAAGCGCCCAGCGGGCCGCCTTGGACAAGGGATTGCTCACGGTAGGTGTATTGGCCCACGGTGTAGACACCGTATACCCCCATTTACATCGCCACACCGCCGAAGAGATGGAACACGCCGGCGGCGGCCTGGTATCAGAGTTTCCCTCCAAAACCCGTCCCGATAGGGAAAACTTTCCCCAGCGAAACCGGATCATCGCCGGCATGGCCGATGCCACCTTAGTAGTAGAAGCCGGCGCCCGCGGCGGCGCCCTTATCACCGCTGATCTGGCGGCCGGCTATCACCGCGACGTCTTTGCCCTGCCCGGGCGCTTTAATGACCCAGTAAGCGTGGGCTGCAACAAACTGATCCAGCACAATAAAGCGGCGCTCATCAACAGCGGACAGGACCTGGCACGCCTCATGGGCTGGGAGGCCTCCCAAAAAGCCCCGCCAGCGCAGACCCAGCTCTTTGCCAGCCTCGATGAAGAACAGCAAAAACTCTTTTCTCTGCTCGAAAAAAATAACGAAGCCGTAGCCCTGGAAAAGCTTTGCGAGCAGCTAGACTGGTCCGTAAGCCAGACCTTACGCACCCTTATGGGCCTGGAAATAAATGGCTTGGTTCGTAGCTTACCCGGCAAAAGGTATGCTAAGCAGTAGTAATGCCATGAAGACCTCCCCCTGGCGGTAGATAATTTTCTATCTTCGCTCCAAACAGGAAGCAAAACACCCATGTCTAACACCCTAGGAAGCAAGATACTGATGGCCGAGGATAATCAAGTAAATAGAAAACTTGCCGAGCTCCTCTTTAAACGTCACGGTTATGAGATTGATTTTGCCGAGGATGGCCACGAGGCCGTGGAAAAAGCTACAAGCCAGGCTTACCGCATCATTTTAATGGACATCGAAATGCCCGGCCGTAACGGGCTCGAGGCGGCCCAAGCTATTCGCGCAGAAATGGGCGAACAAACACCCCCTATCGTCGCCCTCACCGCCCACACCATGGAAGGGCAGCGAGAACAATTTTTAGCCCAGGGTATGGACGCCTATTTGAGCAAACCCATCAAAATGGAGGCCTTCGAAGAGATTTTGGCCCAGCAAAGCCAGGGAAACTCCTAGGAAAGCAGCTCCTTTTGCTTCATGGCCAAGCCACCCCAGATATCTATCATTATTCCGGTTTTAAATGAAAAACCGCGCCTCTCTAGTCTATTGCCATACTTACGAAAATACGGGAGTGAAGATTTTGAGATAATACTGGCCGACGGCGGGAGCCAGGACCAGAGCCTAGCGCTAGCCCGCGACCATAAGGTTCGCTGGCTGCCTTGCTCCAGGCGGGGACGGGGCCCCCAACTTAACGAAGGGGCACAGGTGGCTCAGGGACGTATTCTGTTTTTTCTCTATGCGGACTGCCTTCCCCCGGCAGACTATGGCAGCCGGATTTTGAACACCCTGGAACAGGGCTTCCTTTCGGGCTCCTTCCGGCTACGCTTTGATTGGAACCACTGGTTCCTCCGCCTCAATGCCTGGTTTACCCGTTTCCCCAGCCCCTGGATCCGTTTTGGCGACCAGGGCTTTTTCACCACCCGCGCGCACTGGGAAAAGCTGGGAGGCTTCCGCGCTGATATGCAAGTTATGGAAGACCAAGAGCTCTTTGGGCGCTACATGAAAAAGGGAAAACACCGAATCGTGCCTGCCTATATGACCACCTCTGCCCGGCGCTATCGGGCCAACGGTCCCTTATATTTGCAATTCATCTTCTTAAAAATATGGTGGCGGTACCACCGGGGGGCCTCCCAGGAAAGGCTGCTGGAAACCTACCGCCACGCCATAAATGACCCGCGTCGCTCATGAGCCTTTCAGCCGCAAGCGATACCCTCCTCATCTTTGTAAAAACGCCCCGTCCCGGTGCCGTTAAAACGCGCCTGGGCAAAACCCTGGGCCACGAAAACGCGGTAGTGGTGTACCAAAAGCTCCTGGCTCACACAGCGAAAGTGGTGAAACCGCTTCCGGTCGAAAAAGTGGTTTGGTACGGAAACCAACCGCCCCATAGTGACCGCTGGGTAGCCATAGCCCACCAAAGAAAGGCCCAAAACCCGGAAGCTTCCCTGGGAACCCGGATGGCAAAGGCTTTTAAAACAGCCTTTGACCAGGGGCGCCAGCGTGTGGTGATCATCGGGAGCGACTGTCCCGAACTCAGTTCCGCGCTGCTGAAAGAAGCCTTTACCGAACTGAAGCGCCACCCGGTGGTTATCGGTCCGGCCGCCGACGGCGGTTATTACTTACTGGGCATGCAAAAACCCTACCCCCTCTTCGAAAATATTGACTGGAGTACCGATAAAGTGCTGCGCCAAACCCAGGCCAAAACCCAAGAACTCGGCCTAAAAACGCACCTGCTCCCCACGCTACACGATTTAGACCACGAAAAGGACCTCGCCAAATTTCCCGCTTATGACCCATCAAATTGAAGAAGCAACCGCCTTTTTAAAATCCCTGGGCTTCGATAAGCCCGAAGTGGGGATCGTCCTGGGCACCGGACTCAGCCAGCTTATAGAACACATGGAGGTGCACCAAAGCGTGCCCTACAAACGCATTCCTCACTTTCCGGTAGCCACCATGGAATTCCATGCCGGGCAGCTCATCTACGGCACCCTGGGCCGTAAAAAGGTCGTAGCCATGAAAGGACGCTACCACTACTACGAAGGCTACAGCATGCAAGAGATCACCTTTCCCGTACGGGTAATGAAAATGCTGGGCATTGAAACCCTTCTTCTTTCCAACGCCGCTGGAGGTATTAATCTTGACTTTAAAAAGGGCGACTTGGTGCGCATCAACGACCACATTAACCTGCAAGCGGCTAACCCTCTAACCGGCAACAACCTAGACAACCTCGGACCGCGATTTCCCGATATGAGTGAGCCCTACCACCAAAAGCTGGGCGAAAAACTTGCTGCCAAGGCCCAAAAACAAGGCCTCCCGCTGAAACAAGGGGTGTATGCCTCCGTAGCCGGGCCCAACCTGGAAACCCCCGCCGAATATCGGTATTTAAGAATCATCGGGGCCGACATGGTGGGGATGAGCACCGTGCCGGAGGTGATCGTAGCCGCCCACATGAGCTTGCCGGTTGTAGCCGTATCGGTAATTACAGACGAGTGTGACCCCGATAATCTCGAACCCATCAACGTGGAGGAAATAATAGCCGTAGCGGGAGCAGCAGACGAAAAACTGAGTCAGCTCTTTGCCGCCTTTGTGGCGGATTTATAGGCGCCTTTTCCGGTATGTCGGGTAGCTGCCACAAGGGGTCCCTGCACGGTGGTTTCTTTGTCCCTCCAAAGCAAATCAAAACGCAAGCGCTACCCTTATGAAATCAAAATATGACATCATTATAATCGGAGCGGGAGCCGGCGGGCTGGGTGTAGCCATTGGTATGGCCAAATTTGGCTTCTCGGTATTACTGGCCGAAAAAGACCGGAACAACTTTGGCGGGGAATGCCTCAATTCGGGCTGTATCCCCAGTAAAGCCCTGCTCCATGTGGCCGGACAAATCCACGGCGGCCGCCAGGCCACTGCTTACGGCCCATCCCTAACTGGCACCGCCGACCTCTCCAAGGTATGGGCCTACGTGCACCGCAAACAAGCGGCTATCCGGGCGCATGAAAGCGCGGAATACCTGGAGCGCGAAGAGGGCATTGACACGGTGATAGGTACCGCTAAATTTACAGGCCCTCAGAGCATAGCGGTGAATGGCCAGCGCTTTTCGGCCCCCCGGCTGTTGGTAGCTACCGGAAGCAAGCCCCGCTATTTGCCCATTCCCGGACTGGAAAAGGTAGCTTATTATACCAACGAAAACCTTTTCCATATGCCGGAACTCCCGGGCCGGCTGCTGGTAATTGGTGGTGGCAATATAGGCCTGGAGATGAGCCAGGCTTTTCAGCGCTTGGGGAGTCAGGTTACCGTACTGGAGCGCCACGATCGTATCCTGGCCAAAGAACGCCCTGAGGTGGCCGCTCTGGTTCAGCAGCGATTGGAGGGAGAAGGGGTTCGGTTTCTGACCCAAACCTCTGTAGCCGCCTTTAGCGATGCCCATACGGCAGAGCTGGAAAGCGCTCAAACAGAAGAAAAAAGTCTCTCGTTTGACGCGGTACTTTTGGCCGCAGGCCGCGAAATAAAATATGACGCCCTGGAGCTGGAGGCGGCAAAAGTGAAAACGGATGAGCGCGGCTGGCCGCTACTGGATGATTTCCTTCGTTCTCAAAGCAATAAGCGAATAGCCTTTGCTGGAGATGCCGCTCATAACCTGCTCTTCAGTCATGCGGCGGAGCTGCATACTACCGTGCTGTTGACCAATTATTTTACGCCAAGCCCTTTTAAAAAGAAGTTTAAAACAGACCACTTTAGCTGGGTCACCTTTACAGATCCGGAAGTAGCCACCTTTGGGCTGTCTGAAGAAGAATTAAAAAAACGGGGGAAAGCCTACGAAAAACTGGACTTCTCTTTTGAAGCGGATGATCGTGCGGTGGCGGCGGACTATGAGTACGGGCGCCTGATCCTTTTTACCGCCAAAAATGCCCTCAATCCCCGCAACGGGAAAATTCTGGGTGGCACCATCGTGGCGCCCCAGGCGGGAGAGATGATTCAGGAGCTGATTATGGCTCGCCAGCAGGGGCTGGGCGTGGGAGCTATTTTCAATAAGACCTATCCCTATCCAACCCAATCGCGCGTAAGTAAAATAGCCCTGGTGGAGAAATTTTCCGGCTCCATAGCCCCCTGGATTAAGAAGCTGATGCGCCTGCTCTACCACTAAGAAATGTTTGCTCGTAAGGTTTTTTTTCTCGTTGCTGCTGCCCCAAAATACGCTCGTTTACCTTGATAGGCTCCTTTTTGGGAGGGCCACAGGAGCCGCTTCAGGAGGCTTACCAAAGGAAACCCAACGGGGAAAGGCTCTAAGTGGATAGCTCGGTAATGAGCGGCGGCTGGTGAAGGTATACCAACAGGCACTGGCCCACGGAATAGCCCGCTTCCGTAAGGAGATGGGTGTAACTGGCCAGTTGTTCCTGATGTTGGGGGTCCTGCTTGCCCGTTTTATAGTCAAGCAGGTGTACCTGCCCATCGTGAAATCCCAGCCGATCTGGGATTTTTTGATAGCCCTGGGGCAGGAGAATGGCGCGCTCGGTGAGGACCTCTGCCTGAGGGCTGAAAAAGGGCAGCAACTGCGGCAGGCCCAACAAGTCCTTTAGATAGACGTAGAGGGATTCCATATCGCCTTGGGGAAATTCCGCTAAAGCTTCTGCCTTTTGCATGGTACTTTTCAGGTCATCTGCAGATTTTATTTGAGCCAGAAGGCGGTGCAATTTTAGCCCCATTTGGCGGGCATCCGGGGCCGCCGGTTCATGCCATACCTCGGGGGCCGCATCGCTTACTTTGAGCCGTTGGCGCCAGGGCCTGATGGGGTAAGGCTGCAGGGGGGTGGCCTTTTGCTGAGACGCTTCCTCCGGAGCTTGAGTGGGCTGGCCCCACTGCGCTACCTCTCCCCCGGGCGGGTCCATGAGGTTATGACTTTCAGAAAATGCTTTCAGAAAAGCTGGCAAGTGGGGAATCAGGTCAGTGGCTTTTTTATCCCCTTTAGGGCCTTTACAGATAAGGTGCAATTCCTGGACGGCGCGGGTACAGCCCACGTAAAACCGGTTGAGGCCGTCCAGTTCTTCCTTCTGCTGGTATTGCTGGATCCGCTGGGCCATCCAGTGCTCGGGAGGAAGACCATTTTTTAAGGAGCTGGTGTGTTTAAGGCGGGCCGCTGGAAGCGGGGCCGCCTCCGTGTTTTTGGGTATCTCTTCCCAGCCCCAGTGGCTTTGGGCGCCCGCGGTATTATCTCCCACAAAGGGCATAATGACCACCGGAAACTCCAGGCCTTTGGCGGCGTGCAAGGTGATGAGCCGCAAGGCGTCGGTGGCAGTGGAGGGTATTTTTAACTTATGGCCGGTTTGGTCCCACCAGCGGAGCAGGGTATGGGCATCGGCCCGTTCCCTTTCCCGGAGAAGGGCCACCTCATCGAGAAAGCGCATAATAAGGGGGTCTTGCTGGTAGGCAGGCTGCAAGAAGGACAGCAAGTAGTGGAGCTGCTCTAATAAGTCCAGCGCCTCAAAACGGGCCGTATGCCAGGAAGGAAAAGCCTCGTCCAGGAAGGCTAGCGTGCGGCTGAGCGATTCCTGGGACCGTTCCGGCAAGAAGCGGCCCTCATCCTCCCTTACCTCCAGCTGGCGGTAGAGCCACTGCGCCCAGGGAAGGCGTGCTTTTCCTTGGTGTGGCGCTTTTTGGCCGCGATAAAAAGCCACCAGGCCTCGCAGGGCCAGGGAAGCCTCCAGGGTCTGGTCACGGTCGCTATTTACCGGAACGGGGCCGCCGGTGAGCGGATCTTGCCATTCGCGCAGCCGGCGGCTCAGAAGGCTTATTTGCTGATGTTTGAGGCAGAGCAGGGCTATTTGCCCCCACTGAAAGCCCCGCTTGCGGAGTTCCGTAAGCTGTTGGAGGGTTTTTTCCACCGCTTCCTGGCGGTAGAGGGCTACCTTGGTATCGGGGCTCAGCCAGGTCAGGTACACATAGCCTCCTTTCGAACTGCTCTGCGGGGTTTGCTGAGCCTGTTGATATACTTCTTGCTGCTCGGGAGCGGCCAGTTGCTTACTTAAGAAGGGAAACAGGGCATTGTTGAAGTGTACCAGTTCCGGCCGGCTCCGGAAATTGTTCAGCATGGGCTCTGTTTCCCGCCGGTAGAGAGCTGTTTGGCCCCCAGGGGCCAAATGTGATTTATCCCGGTCGTGAATCAGGTCGATAAATTGTTCCACATCGCCCCCGCGGAAACGGTAAATGGCCTGCTTCACGTCGCCCACCACCATGGCGCGATGATGAGGATCCTGGCTTAAACTTTCATTAATGAGGGGAACAAGGTTTTGCCACTGCAGCCGGGAAGTGTCCTGAAACTCATCAATGAAGAAAAACCGGTAGCGATCGCCCAGCCTTTCGTAGAGGTAAGGGGCCGGCTCATGGCGGAGGTGCTCACTTATGAGTCGGGTAAAGCGGCTGATGGGCACCTGCTGGCTGCGCTCGATCACGTTTTGAAGCTCCTGCTCAAGGCTAAGCATAACGGCGGTATGGTAGAGGGACTGATCGAGCTCCGGCTTGAGCGTGAGGAAGGACAGCTCAGGTTCCAGATGAGACCAGAGCTGGCCCATCCGCTCCTGGAGGGCTTCCTCGAAGGGCGCCACGGCCTGCTTGCCCTGCTTGTTGCTTTTGGCATAAAAGGTGGCCTCCCCTTGGATTTGTTTGAGCAGGGTTGCCGAGGGGGGTTTTAGGTTACCGGCGGCCAAAGCCCGGAGCCAGTTGGGTAAGCTTTTGCGGCTAAAGTGATGGTCTTCCAGCCCTTTTTCCGCCAGGAAGCGAAGCTCCTCCTGAGCGGCCTCTTTTATTTTTGATAGCTTTTGTTGGTAGTTTTTATGGAGCTTTTGAGCCAAATCGTCAAAATCTGATAGCTGCCAGTCGGCGAGCCTCAGAAGGTAGGGCAGGGTGGTTTCCTGCAATAGATCCGCGGCGGCATCAAGCAGGAGCAGCCGGTAGGTAGCCCTTTTCCCCTGCTCGTAGCGTTCCTGGCCAAAGGAGTGTAGCCAGCGGGTGAGGGGCGACTGGGGCGTGAGCTTTTCCAGTAATTCGTCTACCGCCGCTTCTAAAAGGGGTTGTGCATCAAGTGTTACCTCAAACTGACTGCTAAGACCTAAGTCCCGAGAAAAGCTGCGCACCAGGCGGTTGTTAAAACTATCAATGGTAGAAACGGAAAAGGCCCCGTAGGAATGGAGTATTTCGCGCAGTACAAAGTGGGCCCGCTGGGCAAGCTTTTCCGGGGGCAGTTTCAGTTCTTGAGCCAGATCTTGGGCCAGGTTTTGCACCGTCTGCTCTTGCCTGGATAACTCCAGCAATTGCTTCAGCAGACGGGTTTTCATTTCCTGGGTAGCCTTATTGGTAAAGGTAATGGCCAGGATGGAGGAGAAACCGCTGCCCGGCGCGAGAGCCAGGAGCAAGTATCGCCGCACGAGCTGGTAGGTTTTACCTGCGCCGGCAGAGGCCTGGAAGATTTTAAAGGGGGCTTCGGTTTGAGGTGCTTGCGGCATGGGGCTTACTTGATAGGCAGCGGCCAAGATACAAAGTCCCGCTGGGGAAGAGCTGCCGCCGCTGGTTTATCATGGTAGGAGGTGCAGGTGTGGCTTGGGAAGAAGGCCTTGGTGGCCGGGCAGGGACACCTTTGGCCGGCAGGCCTCAGGAAAGCGGACAGCCGGTGAAGGAAATTCCGATATTTGCCGCCATTATGGCGCGTCACCCCAGGGACCGAAATAAGTTTATCGATAAGCTGCGCAACAAGTACCGGCTGGTGATCCTCAATGATGATACCTTTGAGGAGAAACTCTCGCTTAAGCTTAGCCGGCTCAATGTGTTTTTGATCAGTGGTATTTCTGCTATTCTGCTGGTTGCGGGCACCACCTTACTTATTGCTTTCACGCCGCTGCGGGAGTACATCCCCGGCTATTCCAGTACCGCCTTGAAAAAACAGGCTTACCAGCTGACCATCGCTACCGATTCCCTGGAGCGGCAGCTCACTTATCAGAAGCGTTATCTGCTGAATCTCCAGTACCTTTTGGAAGGTCGGGAGCCGCTTTCCATAAGTGACACTACCCTAGATGATAGCGTAGTAGAAGTAAAACTCCGGAAGCGTCTTACCAAGCCGGAATCCCTTCTGAGTGGTTATGTGGAGGAGGAAGAGCGGTTTTCTATCCAGGGAGATCAGGAAGATGAGTACCTGGAAGGGACGATGCGCTTCTTTACCCCGGTAAAGGGCCTGGTTACGGATAGCTTCTCGGTAGGGGATAAACACCCGGCGGTAGACATCGTAACGGAGGAAAAAACGGTGGTGAAGGCCGCCCAGGAAGGAGTGGTGATCTTGAGTGAGTGGACGGCGCAAACGGGCTATGTACTGGTGATCCAGCATCCCGAGCGTTATGTTACAGTGTATAAGCACAATGCGGCGCTGCTTAAAGAACAGGGGGCCGCGGTAAGAGCGGGGGAGTCTATAGCCATCGTGGGCAATACGGGGAAAGGGAGCACCGGACCTCATCTTCATTTTGAACTTTGGTACGATGGGTATCCCGTAAACCCGCTGGACTATCTGCGTTTTTAAGGGAATGGGGCGGAAGCGAGCAAGAAACAGATGATATTTTAGAAAGGGGAGAGTAGGGCCCGGTAGGTCTGGGTAATAGGAGTAATCGTGCGCTTTTTATGTAAGTTTTGGCGGGTAGCGTAAGGAGAAGTACTAGGCCGTCTCATAGCCTTTATCGGCCGGTAAGCCGGGCTGTAAGCGGGCCTGTACGGCCAGGTGGTCGCAGCGCTCATTTTGCGGATGGTCGTTATGGCCTTTTACCCAGTGGAGGTGGGGCTTATGCTGCTGATAGAGGGGCAAGAACTGCCGCCATAAGTCGGGGTTTTTTTTGCCTTTAAATTGTTTTTGGTGCCACTTGAACACCCAACCCTGGGTGATGGCATCCACCACGTAACGGGAGTCGCTATAAATATGGATCTCGTGTCCCGTCTGGCGGAGCTTACGAAGGGCCAGAATAATAGCCAGTAGCTCCATGCGGTTATTGGTGGTGCGGCGAAAGCCCCCGGAAAACTCTTTTTGATGGGCCCCAGCCTGCATAACTATGCCATAGCCACCGGGGCCGGGATTGCCGCTGGCGGCTCCATCGGTGTAGATATTAATGCGCATGAAAGGAGCAGTGGTTAATCAGAAGGCCTCCAGCAAGTATTCCACTACTTCCGGGTAGTGCTTATATTCCAGCTGGCGGACTTTATACTCTACGTCTTCCCAGGTATCATCGGGATCGAGCTCTACTTCTTCCTGAAAGATGACTTCCCCCTCGTCGTATTCCGGGGACAGGTAATGGATGGTAATGCCGCTCACTTCCTCTTCGTTTTCTACCACCGCTTGATGTACGTATTTGCCATACATGCCTTCTCCCCCGTATTCGGGTAACAATCCCGGGTGAATGTTTACCACACGCTGGGGGTAAGCTTCCAGAATACTGGGGGGCACTTTGCGCAGAAAGCCCGCCAGGGCAATAAAGTCACACTGCAAGTTTTGGAGCTTGGAAAGAAAGGTGCCGTCGTCCCATTGTTCGGGACTAAGGACAAACTGGGGCACGTTGCGTTTATGAGCCCTTTCCCGGACCCCGGCCTTGGGATTATTGGTAAAAATGGCTACCACCCGGGCGTATTCGCTCTCGGCGAAGTACTTGATGAGGTTTTCGGCATTGGTTCCTGAGCCGGAAGCCAGCACGACTATCTTTTTCATAACAGCGGAATGCGATAGCGAAATTACAACAGTCCGGCAATTGACCGCAACACGGGCTTATATTTTTGGAAATTTCCTTTCTTTGCAGCTTAATTTCAAAACCAGTACCAATGTCAGACATTGCCTCAAAAGTAAAAGCGATCATCGTAGACAAGCTCGGCGTAGATGAGAATGAAGTAACCAACGAAGCCAGCTTTACCAACGATTTGGGCGCGGACTCCCTGGACACGGTGGAGTTGATTATGGAATTCGAAAAAGAATTTGATATTCAGATTCCTGACGACCAAGCCGAAAACATCGCTACGGTAAGCCAGGCTATCGCTTACATAGAAGACGCTAAAAAGTAATTCGGATGGAGCTCAAAAGGGTAGTCATTACCGGATTGGGTGCTCTTACGCCCATCGGCAACGATGTGCAGAGCTACTGGGAGGCCTTGTGTAAGGGCACCAGTGGTGCGGCGCGTATTACCCGTTTTGATCCTGAAAAGTTTAAAACCCAGTTTGCCTGCGAAGTAAAGAACTTCGATGTAAAGCAGTACATAGACCGCAAAGAAGCCCGTCGAATGGATCGTTTTTCTCAGTACGCCCTGGTTACCGCCGAGGAGGCCGTGAAAGACAGCGGGCTGGAAGAAGCGGGCTACACGCCCGACCGGGTAGGCGTCCTTTGGGGCTCCGGTATCGGGGGAATAGACACCTTCCTGGAAGAATGTATGAATTGGGCTAAAGGGGACGGCACGCCCCGTTTTAATCCCTTTTTTATTCCCAAGATGATAGCCGATCTGGCCCCCGGCCATATCTCTATTAAGTATGGCTTCCGAGGGCCCAACTACGCCACCGTATCGGCTTGTGCATCGGCCACCAATGCCATGATCGATGCTTACAACTACATCCGCCTGGGGAAAATCGACGCCTGCCTGACGGGGGGGAGTGAAGCGGCGGTAAATGAGGCCGGTATGGGCGGATTTAATGCCATGCACGCCTTAAGCACCCGCAATGATTCCCCCGAAACAGCCAGCCGGCCTTTCGATAAAGACCGCGATGGTTTTGTACTGGGAGAAGGAGCGGGCTGCATCGTGCTGGAGGAATATGAGCACGCCCTGAAAAGAGGAGCGCCTATCTACGGAGAGGTTATTGGCGGGGGTATCACCGCTGATGCGCACCATATTACCGCTCCTCATCCGGAGGGCCTTGGCGCGAAAGAAGTGATGACTGAAGTTCTGCGGGAAGCGGCCATTAATCCGGAAGAAGTGGGTTACATCAACGTTCACGGTACCAGCACACCGCTGGGAGATGTAGCGGAACTTAAGGCCATTAAGCAGGTTTTCGGGGAAGCCGCCTACGCCATGAATATTAGCTCCACGAAGTCTATGACCGGTCACCTCCTGGGGGCAGCGGGAGCTATAGAAAGTATCGCCTCGATCCTGGCTTTGCGAGATGGGGTGATCCCCCCTACCATCAATCACTTTACGGATGATCCCGAAATTGATGATAAGCTCAACCTTACCTTTGGCGAGGCCCAGGAAAAAAGCTTTTCCTGCGCCATGAGCAATACCTTTGGTTTTGGCGGGCATAATGCCAGTATTTTGTTTCGGAAAATTTAAGCCCTTCCGATGGCAGCTATTTTTTCTAAAACCCATTCCCGCCTGTTTTATGGCGGGAATTTTTTTTGGTCCCTATACCGGCGCACCCGCTGCTTTCCGGTGCGTTTGTCTTTATATAAACTGGCCTTCACCCATAGCTCGGCTACGCCGGCCCGGGCGGGGAGCCATCACAGCAATGAACGCCTCGAGTTTTTGGGCGATGCCATCCTGGGTAGCATCGTGGCCGCCTATTTATACCGTCAGTATCCCGCTCATTCAGAGGGTTTTCTTACTTCCATGCGCAGCAAAATCGTAAGTCGGAGCCAACTCAATAAACTGGCCGGGCATCTGCAGCTACCGCCCCTCATCCGGCAAAGCCAAAAAAGCAACAGCCAGGCCAAATCTATCGCCGGCAACACCCTGGAGGCCCTGGTCGGCGCCATCTATTTGGACCGGGGCTATAAAACATGCCGCTGGTTTGTAGAAAAACGTCTTCTAGCGCCGTATATCCAACTAAGCGAGCTGAGCCGCCAAGCGGCAAGCAGTAAAAGCGCCTTGCTGGAATGGGCCGCTAAGGAGAAGCGTACAGTGCGTTTTAATAAGCTGGAAGAAAAGGGGAAAAGCCATGAACGCTTATACGAAATGGCGGTTTTTCTGGATGAAACACTTTTGGCCAGAGGCCAAGCGCGCAGCAAGAAAAAAGCTGAAGAAGGCGCCGCCTGCGCGGCGCTGGAAAAACTATCTTTGACCTATGCCCACGGAAACCCTGGACTTAGGTGACTGGTGCCTGGAAAGAGAAGTGGCCGGGCTCATCTGTGACGCCGGCCCCGTAATGCTGGCCTACCATATCAATAAAACCTGCGGCCTTCAAATGGTCCGCTCCGTTCAGGACTTACAAGTGGTCTGCGAAAACCAAACGCATCGTTTTGCAAGTTTTTGTGAAACGAAAGAGGACGGCAGTTCCTGGTGGCTGCTGCGCAACCGGAGCTACACCAATCATGAAAAAAAGCTTGCTGATAATGCACTATTTGGCGAAGTTTACAGCCCAGTGTATTTTTTTTACCAGCAGCAAAGCACCGATTACTTCCTCTGGCATGAAGGGGAAAACAAAGACAGCGAAGCCCTCCATAAATTACGCCCACTCCTGCGGCAAGTACCCTACCTTCGAAGCGCGCAGCTACTTGGCGAGCGGAAAAAAAGCCTATTCAACCAACTCCTTCAATACTAAGCATCGATGAACAAAAACAAAGCTAAAATAGTAGCCACCCTAGGGCCGGCTTCCAGTTCTTTTACCACCATGGTGGAAATGGTGAAAGCAGGGGTAAACGTCTTTCGCATCAATTTCTCGCACAGCGATCATGCCAATGCCCGTGAAATTGTTGAAAAAGTACAACGGCTAAACCAAGAACTGGAAAGCAACGTAGCCGTTCTGGCGGATTTGCAAGGGCCCAAGCTCCGTATAGGAGAAGTAAAGGAAGGAGCGGTTCTAAAGCCGGGAGACACGCTGGCCTTCACCAACGAAGAAAAAATGGGTTCTACCGAGGAGGTGTACATGACCTATGAGCAGTTTCCAAAAGATGTAAAAGTAGGCGACCGCATCCTCATCGACGATGGAAAAATCTTGCTAAAAGCAACCCAAACCGACGGCCTACACCGGGTAGAAGCGGAGGTGATCCAGGGAGGCCCCCTCCAATCGCGCAAGGGAGTAAACCTACCCAATACCAAAATATCCCTCCCCTGCCTCACGCCCAAGGACCTGGCAGACCTGGAAGTAGCCATAGAAGAACGCATGGAATGGGTAGGGCTCTCCTTTGTGCGCCATCCCGCAGATGTGCGGCAGCTACGCGACATTCTTAACGAGCGCCAGGCTCCCTGCCATATTATTTCTAAAATTGAAAAACCGGAGGCCGTTGTAGAACTAGACGAGATCATTGAGCTCTCCGATGCCATCATGGTAGCCCGGGGCGACTTAGGCGTGGAAGTGCCCATGCAAGGCGTTCCTTTAATCCAGAAAAGAATCGTCCAAAAGTGCCATACCGCCGCCCGTCCCGTCGTAATTGCCACCCAGATGATGGAAAGCATGATCGAGGCCATGAGCCCCACCCGCGCAGAGGTGAATGACGTAGCCAACAGTGTCCTGGATGGCGCCGATGCGGTAATGTTAAGCGGGGAAACCTCCGTGGGGAAATATCCCGTAGAGGTAGTGGAAAGCATGACCAAAATAATCGGCCACATAGAAGAGAGTGGCGCGGTGGAAACGGAAGGGGAAAACCCCCCACGATTCCGCAATCGACGCTTCGTAACCGATAGCATCAGCTACAACGCCAGCAAAATAGCCGATCAAATAAGCGCCACCGCCATTTTGGCCATGACCTTTAGTGGCTATTCCGCTATCAAAGTAAGTTCCCACCGACCCCGGGCACGCATTTTTGCCTTTACCTCAAATCGCAGCATTCTCAATACCTTAAGCCTCGTCTGGGGGGTGCGCGGTTTCTATTACGATCGTTCGGATAGCACGGATACCACCTTTGCTGATGTAAAACAAATGGTGATCGAACGCGGTTTGGTTAATGAAGGTGATATGATCATCAAAATAGCCAGCATGCCTATTCACGAAAAAGGCATGACCAATATGTTAAAAATCACAACCATAGACGATTATGAGTAACTGGACCGAAGAACACAACGCCCTCAAAAGAAGCTTCAAGTTTCAAGATTTCAGCGAAGCTTTCGGATTTCTGACCCGGGTAGCCATCGAGGCCGAAAAAGCCCAGCACCATCCCGAAATCCACAACGTTTATAACCAAGTTTCCATTAGCCTTAGCACCCATGATGCCGGAAACACGGTAACCGACAAAGACCGCAACTTAGCAGCGGCCATCGATAAGCTACTCTAAGCAACACGAGAAAAGCTTGTTCCCAGAGTCGGGTCCGCTTTAAAGCAGGCCCGGCCTTTTTTTGGCTTGAGGCCTTCCGGCCAAATGTATAAGCCCCGGGGCGAAGAACATTATCCCGCCGATTGAAACTGGGCAAGAAAGCGACTATCGTTTTCGAAGAGCATCCGGATATCGGGGATCTGATAACGGTGCAAGGCCAAGCGTTCTACCCCAATGCCAAAGGCAAATCCGGTAAACTCATTTGGATCGATCCCATTACTTTCTATTACCGCGGGATCCACCATGCCACAACCCAATACTTCCAGCC
>CAJXMS010000006.1 GCA_913056475.1 uncultured Bacteroidota bacterium | reverse complement strand
GGCCGAAGGCCGTCAAGTCAAAATGATCCGAGTAATGAAAGCGCGGGCCCTTCAGGCGCATTAATTCCCGGCCCAGCTCCTCCCGGGTTACCTCCTCTACCAGCCAGCGCTCGGGGTCTATGCCGCAGTAGCGTTCGGTTTCCAAATAGGGAATAAGCAACTTACCGGCGCGCAGGGAGCCGCAACCTATATCGCAGAGGCGGTGGTGGCTGCGTAGGCCAGCCGCGGTGAGCAGCGTAAACTGCAAAGCGCCCAGCAAATCGTATTTCTTGGGCGGCCCTACGTAGGCTTTGTAATGGGCGTCGCCGGCCCGCAGGTCTTGCCAGTTTTTTTTCGCTTGCTCCACAAATACAAAGGTAGAAGAAAGCCCTACACCTAATCGATACCCCGGCGGTGCAGTTCTTTTTCGATGAGGTTGAGCTCCCGGCTGGTTTGCCCCCCCGCCGCGGAATTCTCTTCCGCCCGGCGGATGAGGTAAGGCAGGGTTTCGGCCACGGGGCCAAAGGGGAGGTATTTAACCACATTGTAGCCGGCTTCGGCCAGGTTGAAACTTAGGTTATCGCTCATCCCGTAAAGCTGACTAAACCAGATGCGCCGGTCGTTCCGGTCCAGTCCTTTTTCATCCATGAGCTGGGCCAGAAGTTGAGAACTTTGTTCGTTATGGCTGCCCGCTACAAAACTGACCTCCTCCAGGTGCTCTAAAGCAAAGCGCAGGCCATCGTTGTACATCTTATCACTGGCCTCTTTGGTCGGGTTAATGGGGTCGGGGTAGCCCATTTCCTGGGCCCTTTGGCGTTCTTTTTCCATGTAAGCTCCCCGCACGAATTTCACCCCCAGGTGATAGCCTTTTTGGCGGGCCATTTCCAGGCTTTCCTGGAGGTATTCCAGCCGGTCGCGCCGGTACATTTGTAGGGTGTTGTAAATGACGGTTTCTTCCTGATTGAAGCGTTCCATCATTTCCCGGGTTACGTCATCGATGGCTTTTTGGATCCAACTTTCTTCCGCGTCGATCATCACTTTAAGGCCAAATTTGTAGGCCGTGTAGCAAATCTCTTCGATACGATTTTTGGCGCGGGACCAGGCCCGGCTCTCAAATTCGGAAAGCGGCTTGCCGGCGCTGTACTTTTCCAAAATAGCAAAGCGGGCCACCCCCGTAGGTTTAAAAACCGCAAAGGGCACCCCTTCATGCGAGGCCCCGTATTTGATCGTTTGTACGATCTTGTCTTTGGTGCGGTCAAAATCAGCGTCCGTTTCCTTGCCTTCAATCGAATAATCCAGGAGCGAATACACATTGTGCTCCAGCATTTTTTTGATGATCTCCTCGCATTCATCAATGGTTTCGCCGCCCACAAACTGGTCGTACACCGTTTGTTTGACCACCTCGCGGATGGGCAGGCGCAGCTTCATGGCCAGGCCGGCCGCCTTTTTGCCCAGCCCTACCAGGCTCTTGCTGGCCACCAGCTTAAAAAGCCAGGAAGCCTTGCGCAGCTGCGCATCGCTTTTCAGCGCAAAGGCGGTTTTGGTATCGTTAAAATTGATCATCTTGAAGGGTTTACTAAAAAACTAAACCACCTGCGGGATGGGCTTGTTTTGCTACCTTTCCAGCCCTGTTTTCCGCCCATGATTCAGCCGCCCGAATTTAAGAACATTTACTTTGCCCAAGCGGCCGATGTCTGGCTGCAAGAATGGGCTGATAGTCAGTCTTTCAGCCAGGTCTTTGTCCTTTGTGATCAGCATACCTACCGCCACTGCTTTCAGGCCTGGCGGCCAAATGTGCCCTTCTTGGCCCGCGCGCAGGTTCTCCTTATACCGCCCGGCGAAGCAAGTAAGAGCAGCCATCAATTGCGGCTTTTGTGGAGCGCCCTCAGTCAGGCTGGAGCAGACCGCCACAGCCTGCTAATCAATGTAGGCGGCGGCGTTACCACCGATTTGGGCGGCCTGGTGGCGGCTACCTACATGCGCGGTATTCCCTTCGTGCAGGTACCTACTTCCCTGCTGGCCATGGCTGATGCGGCGGTGGGAGGCAAAACGGGCATTAACCACGGGGAGGCCAAAAACCGCGTAGGGGCTTTTGCCACGCCGGCTGCCGTACTCATTCGGCCGTCCTTCCTCGAGACGCTGCCCCCGGCTGAGTGGTATTCCGGACGGGCCGAAATGCTTAAGCATGGCCTCATGGCAGATGCGGCCCATTTCCATGCCGTGGCGGCAGTGGACTTTGAGCAGCGGCGCATGCCGCTCGAATTGCTCCGCCATACCCTGGCGCTTAAGCAGGCGGTGGTGGCCCAAGATCCCCGCGAGCAAGGCCCGCGCAAAAAACTCAACCTGGGCCATACCCTGGGGCACGCCCTGGAAAGTTTTTATGCCCGTACCGAGCAGCCCCTGCGGCATGGGCATGCGGTAGCCTTGGGTCTTCAAGTGGCGCTAGCCCTTTCCGTCACTCATCTGGGCTTGCCTCCGGAGGAAGCTCAAGAGGCCCTTCAGCGCCTTCGGGCAGACTATCCCTGGCCCGCCCTTCCGGCCCCCTGGGCGGCGCTGGAACCCTTGCTTCGGGGCGATAAGAAAAATAAAGGGACGGAAATACGAATGGTTTTGCTCCCTCATTTGGGCGAAGCCCAGCCCGATATAAGCCTGCCGGCTTCTGCCCTGCAGACGGCCCTGGAACAAGTACGAGCGGGACATGCGCTATAAATTAAGTCACCCTAGCGGACGTATCCTGGGCAAAATAGCCATCCCCGGGAGCAAAAGTGAGGCCAACCGGCTCTTGATCCTGCGCCACCTTTATGCGCCGGGAGCGGAGCTTAGCTACTTATCTACCAGTAGGGATACCGCCGTACTTCAGGAAGCCCTGAGCCAGCTGGAAAAGAGCAGTGAAATTAAGGCCGGTGAGGCGGGCACTGCCTATCGATTTCTTACCGCCCTGCTGGCCATCACCCCCGGGAGCTGGCGGCTGGTGGGCAGTGCCCGGATGGAAGAACGGCCCATAGCTCCGCTGGTGGAAGCTTTGCGCGCCCTGGGCGCCCGTATCCGCTATCTGGGGAAGGAAGGCTATCCGCCCCTGGCTATTGAAGGGACCCAGCTCCAGGGGGGAGCAGTAGCGGTAGATGGGCGCCTCAGCAGCCAGTACATCAGCGCCTTGATGATGATTGGTCCTTCTCTGCCGGGCGGGCTTACCTTGCATATCCCGGGCTTTTCGGTGTCTACGCCTTATATCTATCTCACCGCCCATCTCATGCGCCGGCTGGGCTTAACGATTCACATCACGGGTTATCAGATCGAAATTCCCGCGCGCCCGGCGGCGTGGAACCCGCCGGATTATTACGTTGTGGAACCAGACTGGAGCGCCGCTTCTTATTGGTTTGCCTTGGCTTGCCTGGCTACACGGGCGGAGCTTTTCCTGCCGGGCTTCCGGCAGCATAGCCTCCAGGGCGATAGTTTTGTGGCCAATCTTTTTGCCCCGCTGGGGGTAGAAGCACATTTCATAGGGGCGGGCTTTCGACTACGACCGGGCGGTAGCCCGCATCCGCCCGAGGAAATTAATCTGGTGCACAACCCCGACCTGGCCCAAACCCTGGCCGTGGTGTACGCCGCCCGCCAGTGGCCCATTACCATTAAAGGACTGCAAACGCTGCGGCACAAGGAAACAGACCGGCTGCTTGCGCTCCAGAAGGAACTGGAAAAAACGGGCGCCCAGGTAGAGCTGGGGGAAGATTACCTCTGGCTGAAGCGCGGTTGCCAAAGGGTAGCGGGCTGTCGATTTGCAACCTACGGCGACCACCGCATGGCGATGGCCCTGGCGCCCCTGGCCCTGCTGGGGCCCATCGAAATCGAAAACCCGGATGTGGTAGGTAAAAGTTACGGTCGCTTTTGGGAAGATCTCCGGCTGGTAGGCTTTGCAGTAAACGCCGTGGCCCCTTAGCAAAACGTGCCGCAACTGGGGGTAAATCCTTTTAACCAGCTTCCCCAGCATAAGCCTCCCATGGCTCTAACTTTACTCAAGTTGTTTCATTTTCGATAGGGGGCATTTTGTGCTGCTAATGGGTGGCTGTCTATCCTTTCCGCTGTCTCGTCCAGCGCGTCCAGGAACGAGGCGTGCGAGGGCGACAAATTTGGAGGCTCCCCGCGGTCCAGATCGGGCTTTACAAACAGATCCTAATGAGCCTATTGCCATCTCTTCGCAGAAAGTCAGGTACCGGGAAGTGTTTCCTCATGACGCCACTATTTTTGAGACTTTTAGCTCCCTAAATTCCCTCAAGGGGGACTTTAGGCCGCGTCTGGCTCGCCGGTGTTCTATTTCTCGGAAGCTTGCCGCTCGGGATTGGCAGCTTTTGATGGGGTAGCAGGTGTTAAGCCCCCTTGGGGGGGTGGGGGCCTTTACCGTTAGATATGAATGACAGTAAAGCGGCCCAAACATCTGTAAACTCACCCTACCCCTTTGAACAGAGAAATTGTACGGTAAATGACAAGCGACCCGGCAAAAGGGGCTTCCCGGCGCTTATTTCCCGCAGAATTTTTTGAGGGTTTTTTAGGGGGGCGTTTTGGAAATCACCGGACCGTAGCCATCCACCTTGCGCACGCGTGAATTTGAGATGCGCGCCCCTCATTCCACCAAGAGTTTGGCGTTCTGGTCATAGCGCTGGTATTGCACTCTTAGGAGGTAATGTCCCGGGGGAAGGGTATTTTCAAAGTGGATGAGATTGCTGCGTTCCCGGTGGGTATGGCTAGCCTGTAATTTTCCGGCGGCATCAAAAACCTGTATTTGCACGGGTTTATCGGGAAGGAAGGGGATGCGAACCTGGATGCTGGAGCCGCTTACAGGATTGGGGAATACTTCCAGGGCTTTCCCCATGGCTTCTTGCTCGCTGAGACTGAAAGTGCTTCCGTCCAGTTTAAAAACCCGGATCCAGGGATGCCCGTTAAGAGTAATTTTATTGTTCTTTTGAAGTAAAACGGCTCCGTGGTTGCTGTCTAATTGAATGATTTTATCCACTCCAGCGGTAAAGCTCTTGGCACTGTCGGCCTCCATCCACTTCCAGAGGAGATTCCCCGAGGTATCGATCATGTGCAATCCCCAGCGCAGGTGCTGGTTTCCCTGGCCGGGTCGCTCGGAGAAAAACATATTGCTCCCGAAGAGCAGGCGGTCCTCAAGGGCCAGGGCCGCTTCCTTTTTGATGGGGTTCACAAATACATTGTACTGGAGCGTATCAAATTTGCGGTAAAAGATGGGAGGCAACATCTGCTCGGTAGCCGAATCCATGCGCCAGATCGCGTAATACTCCTTAAAATCACGGCTAATCAAGGTTCCCACCGTGCTAAAGAGGTAATAGGTGTTACCTTGTTTAACAATATCATAGCCTATGCCAATGTCATTCCGAAAAAAACTTTTCTTTAAAAGGGCCTGAGAGGTATCGGCGATAAAGTAGGTGTCCGCATCCCTCTCTCCCTCATCAGCCAGCAAATAGCGGCCTTGGCCAAGGTATTCGTAATCGCTCAGGATTTCCAGTTTGGTGATGCGGGGTTCATCAGACTGCCAGGCCTGATAGTGCCGCAACTGGCCTCCCCGGCTAAACTGAAATAAGACGGGGTAGTAGTGCTCGATGGAGTCATAGCGCCAGCCAAAAAACTCAAAAAACCCATTCCGGTAGGACAAATGGCTTTTATAGATATCATAAACATTTACCGAGTCTAGGGTAAATAAGGGAGCGGGAGGTATATAGGTGCCGTTGGGGCCTACCCGGGCAATGCCAAAGTTCTTAGTGGATTGGATCGAGTCCCTTTTCAAAGCCATCTCCGTCAGGATGTAAAGGGTGTCGCTATGTTCCAGCATGCTGTTGAAACGGCATTTGTAGGGCCCCTGTCCGTACTCCCGGTAGATCGTGTCAGTACTTAAATCGGAGTTTAATATTTCCAAGATGCTGTGAGAAGCGGAATCTAAACTATAGTAACCCACACCAAAGCCTGAATACTCGATGCCTATGGAAGCATATTGGTCATTGGGCAGTTGGATAAGGTCAAAATTGAATTGGTAGTCCCTACCAATGAAGTCTCTTTCGTAAACCTGGGCTTTTATATTGAAGCTAAAGCTAAGAAGAAGTCCCCCCAGGAGGAGGGACTTCTTTCGGTTGTTTGCAATGGCGTGCATAGATGAAGTTTTTTGCTTATTGCAGGAAATCAGGATTAAGGAGGCTATCCCCCCCCACCTTGATGATTGTTTTTAAAGTGCTGATTTTCATAGCTTTTGTAAAACTTAATGATTATTAAAGTAAGTAAGATGTTAAAAATTCTGAAATGACCTAATTAAAACGTAAGAACTTGGATACAGAGATGAAGAGCGCCGTCAATCTACCTAATTCACATTAAGAGTACCTCATACCCTATTTTAGACGCTGTTTTTCGTAGAGGGTTGCTTCAATTGTTTTCCCATGCGCCCAATTCTATTATCACCAGCTACTTTTCGCTTCGCTGCTTATAGCGTCCAACTGTTCTAAGGGGGCTTCCTCCTTAGAAGCTTTGTCCTTTAATGTCAGGAGGTCTGGCAGTTTTTAAGGCCAAAGGGGTCTGTCCATAAAGTCGGTCAGCTTCGTTACGCTTGCTTTCTCGCTAAAAGCGAGACTCATCTCCCCGCTGGCGAGACTCTGCTTTTTGAAGCTGCGCAAGCCTCCCTAAATAAGTCGGGAACCAACTTTCTAGGCCAGACACTCGACTCTATGGCCCAGACACCAATTATGAATGAGAGTAAAACGCCCCAAACTTTTTTAAACCAAAATGACCTCCTGTGCCTGCCCCGAAGTAATTCGGGACCCTGTGCCTTCTGAGACTCACCGCCACAAACTTCTGTAAAACAACCCTTCCCGCCTTAAACCCAAAAGCGCAGCGATCGAATATATAGCGTCTACTCCTCACCGGCCACACGCCCCTCACTAGTTAAACAGTTACCCGGTTACTCAATTCAACAGTTACCCAGTTCAACAATTTAACCTCATTGAGCCCGGCGTGCCCTTCTTGTCCTCATGGTATTATGGGGTGTTGGTCCCACCCAATGGTAACTAAGGCCCCTCCGGCCGTTGCCTTTTCACCTCTTGCACGGTAGCTACGCTATCGCAGCTTTCCACGGTGAGGCGTAGGGGTGGATCCGGCGCTTTAAGGTCTATCACGTATATCTTACAGGGTTTTTTCCGGGGCTTACTGGCGGCAAAATCTACGTCTCCGCGCTCCAGGGCCCACGTCCATACACTATCGGGAAGGGCTTGTTCTTGGTGGAAGCTTTTAGCGGCCGGGGCCAGTTTTAGCTGTTGCCGGCGCAGGTCATCGAGTACGCGGTCGTTGGGCCAGTAATTGCACTGGATGTCCCGATCGCCAAAGAGGAAGATGACCATCAAAATGCCCATCCCCGAACCGATGAGGAAATAGAAAAAACGTTTGCCAATACTCATGGGCGTCAAAGGTACGAGGCCGGGCCGGTATCCGGGTTATCAAAAGCTAAGGCGCAACTGCAGGCTTAGCTGATGTTGCTGGGGTCCGGAGATGGTTTGGCGGCCGCTGCTTATTTCCTGTCGGTAGAAAAAGCGGCTGCGGGCGTAGCGCATTTCAAGGGTGAGCCATTCGTTTAGTTGGGCCCTGGTGAGCAAATAAAAGCGAAAAGCGCGGCCAAAATAGGCGGGAATGCTGAAGGCGTAGAGTACGTCGTTTTCGTAGGCATAAAGGCGGCTGGCAAAACTGGGGGTGCGGATCAGGGCAAAACGGCTGGTAAACTGCCAGATCTTATTTGGGGTGGTGTAGCGCAGGTCCTGGAACACCATTTGGCCCCACTCGCGGCGGCTCTCCTGTTGGTAATGGCTCAGGGATAAGCGGCTACTTAGTTCCCAGCGGGGATGCGGTTGGTAGCTCAGGTGGGCGCGCCAGCGCTGGCGTACCTGCCGGGCCAGCGCGGCAATGGGTTCGGAAGCTTCATCGGCATTCACCTGGCGCGTTTCGTGATTCCAGCGGAGGTAGCCACTAAGGCCCTTCTGGCCCGGGTAGGTAAGCTGAACGAGCCACTCTCGGCCGCCGGCGGGGGCATCCACTCCAAAACGGAGCCAACTAAACTCGTATAAATCTAAATAGCCCCGGAGGTGCAACCAAGAAGCCATTTCCCAGCGTAAACCCATGTAGGCACCGCGTTCGCCATAGGAGCCGGTCTCCGCAAAGGGAGCGTTGTAAATGGCACGGTAACGCTTATCGAGTGCCCGGAACACCAGGCTGGTAAAAAGGCCCGGTGCCGGATGGCTTTCCAATCCGGCCGTGGCCGCTAAATGGCCGGCATCATCGCTGGCTACTTCGCCAAAAAAGCTATGTTTCCGCAAGCGATATTGGAAATCAAGGCTGTAATTTTGAAGTTGGCTTCCTTTAAATCGAAAGCGCCGGTAGAGCCGGTCGCTGGCTGCCAGGGGGGTGCTTAGGGCGTGCTGTACAGCTGTGAGCCCCCACTCCCAGGCACCGGCCCGATAGGTAAAATGGCCTCCGTAGCTGCTAAGGGTATTTTGGTTTTTATTGGCCAACTCCGTGAATGTGCGGTGCAAGCCCGTGCTGGGGAGAGAGCTTACCAATTCCGGGTTTTGAAAGGAGTCCACCAAGCTTACGTTGGCATCCAGCGCATGGCGGGAATAAAAGAGGTCGGCCTGCCATTGTTCCGGACCGTAGCTTACCGCCAGGCCCCGGAAAAAGCGATTTTCCTCCGATCCGCTAAAAGGCCGGAAGCCAGACGCAAAGCGCTGCACCCCCGTGGCATTGGCCCCCTTACCAAAGGCCAGGCTGCTCCAAAGGGCCAGCCCCTGGCCAAACTCCGCTTGATAATCCCCCAGGATGAGCTCTTGGAGTTTACCGTAATCTTTCAGGGCAGCAAATCCGGCCAGGTGATCTATTCCCGTAGCTTGATAAGGGCCGCCCCAGGGCTCGCCGGGGTCATGCTGGCCCAGCAAGCCGAGCTGAATATGGCGTCCGTACTGCCCCCGGTAGCGAAGGTAGCCGCCCAGGGGAGGGCCCAGGTAGCCACTACTGTCGTTTCGGCGAAAGCCCTCCCGCAGGGGTACGTCCACTTCCTGGCGAAGGATGAGGTTGTGCCGGGCGTAGCGCCAGGCCTTTTCCAGGGAGAGCTCCGGGGCGGGTGCCTGGCTACTAAACTGAACAAAGGGCAGTACCCGCCGGATGGTATTCCGGTCCCAGCCGGGAAGGGCCGCCAGCTCATAGCGGCTCAGAAGCGGACCGCTGTTTTCTCGATATCGTAAAAGTTCATCCACCTGGAAAGGACTAATAAAAGGGAGTTCCAGCAGCTCCTGGGCGGTAGCAAAGTTGATCGCCAGGGGGTTCTCCTCCAGGGAGGCCAGGTTTTCGGCGAGTTGGGTGAGGTCGGTCTCGCTATTTTCGTTGGTTTCTGCCAGGCTTTCGAGCTCGTATTCCAGGGTTTGGGATGGTTCCTGGGCCGTCAAAGCAGGGGAGAATAAAAGCAGCAGCAAAAGGTTAAGGGGAAGGTGTTTCATGGCCAGCGCCATTGTAGGCCGTACACCAGATTGCTCCGCAGCACCTGCTGGTACTGGTAGGCCAGGTTAAATTGCAGATTTTTCCAGTCGAGGCCCAGCCCGGCACTTATGCTCGATCTTTGAGCCAGGGCGGCGCCCGCCCGCAGGTACAGGGCGTCCAGTAGAGATACTTCATAGCCCAGGGCGTAGCGCCAGGCATTTTCGCTGTGGGTCCGCACATTGGCCAGCAGCCGGCTGTTTTCATTAAAAACGTAGCTCATGCCCAGGCTGCCTATAGCGGGTAGCCGCTGGCCGGTGGCGCGGTCCAGGTAACTGGTAGAGGGGTTGTACAGCAAAAAACCCAGGCGCAGCTTATCTCCCAGTTGGCTGTAAAGGGCAGCGTGAAAGGTTGCCGTTTGGAATATCCGGCTCTCTTGAACGCCCCTCACCTGGTAGTTGACCTGTAGGGCGGCACTGAAGTACTTCCCAAATCCACGACTGTAAAAAACGCTGGCCATACCATTGCTGGCCAGGCGGGAGCCCTCGGTGGCCAGGCTCCCGCCCAGGGTGCCCAGGGCGGTAGGAACGGCTATGCCCCCCTGCGCTGTCCGAAGGTCGGGCAAGAAAAAGCGGTTTTGATAGCTTACGAGTAGCTTTTTGTCTTCCCAGAAAGCGGTAATTGCGGGATTGTGGAAAATAGCTCCCGCCCCGTCTAGAGCTGTGCTGGCGTGACTTAAAGCCGCCGAGCGGCTTCCAGCCTGATAGCTGGCAGGGGTTTGGGCCCCCAGGGCCAAAGGAGTGAGGATAATAATTATTAGCAATCTTTGCATAGATGGTTTATCTCTATAATGATAAACGGCCCTTCTTTCGGTCCGCTCTGCACTTTCAAATATGGACAATTTTGGCCATTCTTCTACTCAGTGGAGGAAGGTATCCGCTTCGAGCGCAGGAATACCCCTGGCGTGATGTGGGGCTGGAAGAAGGCTTGCCCAGCACTGCTGTAGAAGATATTCTCACCGGACCGGCCGGCTATACCTGGCTGGCCACCGAGGGAGCAGGGCTGGTCCGTTACGATGGCTACCTTTTTCGCAGTTATTTTGCGGATGAGCAGCCTTTGATCAGCCATTTGCATAGGGACAGCGCCGTGATCTGGACACTGGGCAATCGGCGTTTGGGGCAATACAACGGACGGGGATTCACCACCTACCCCGTACCGGGAGAGCAGCGGCTGCTGGATTGGGCCTGGCCGGATACCGGCGGGGTATGGGTGCTGGGCGGCTCCGGGGCCGTTTACCGCTGGCAGCAAGGCAAAGCGGCGCAAGCCTTTCAGGCACCGGCAGGTACGCGCCATCTTCATTGGTACGGAGGAAGTTTATATCTGGCCGGTAAGCGGGGCCTTTTCCGACGCCATAAGGACGACTTTAAGCAGCGCCTCCGGCGCCCCATCAGTGGGCTGGCCGGGAAGGAGCATCTGCGTGGGCTGGGCCCCGCCGGCTTTTATCCACAGCTGGAAAAAGATACCAACGCCATCTGGGGCGAACGCCAGTACGAGGGCCTGCGCAGCGAAGGGGGCGAGGTGCTGCTGTGGAAGGGCTCCGAACTGATTCGCTTGAAAGGAGCTGATACGCTCCGTCACCGGGAAGAAGGTCGCCGTATAGAGGGGGCACACCTTACCCCAGAGGAGGTGCTGGTACTGCAAACAGACGAGGGGCTCGCCATTCGTCAAAGCGAGGCGCAGCGATTCTGGGCTACGCCGGCGCGGGTGCAGGCCGTGGCCCGCTATCAAGGCCGGCAAGCCATCGGTACGCCAGCGGGGCTTTTTTGGCAGCAGGCGGGTCAGTGGCAGCCCGCGGAGCGCGACCTGGGCATTGTTTTTTCTATGACGGTGTGGCGCGGAGCGCTCTGGCTGGGGACCGAACAAGGGCTGTGGCGCTACCAGAAGGGGCGTTATCAGGCGGTGACCGGGCCGCGGCTGGGTTTTGTTTTTAGCCTGCAGGCTGATTCGGCTGGTTTGTATCTGGGGACGGGCGCGGGCTTATTCCGGTACCAGCCCAGGCAGGGCCGTCCCAGAAGGGTAGCGGCCGATTTGCCCTCCGTGACGGTGTTTAAACTACAGCGGGCCCAGGACGGAAGCCTTTGGGCCGGCACCTACACCGCGGGCCTTTGGCGGCGGCACGAGGGGCGGTGGCAGCGCTTTCAGCGGCTGGGTGGGCTAGCCCTGGATAGCTTTCGCTTTTCTAGCTTTTATCCGCTTAATGCACAGCAGGTATGGTTGGGCACGCAGAATAAAGGGCTCTACAAAGTGGGGGTGGCGGGCTCCTTAAAACACCTAAGCTATGCCATGGTAGGCTACGCGGCGGTCAATCAAATGACCGCTTCCCGGGGAGCTACCCAAGACATTTGGCTGGGGACCAATAAGGGGGTGCTGGCCCTCAGCGAGGTAAGCCGGCACAAACAACAAAATGCCAGTGACGCCCTTACTTTTTTAGGGGCCGGTGGCGTTACGGGCGGATTGGAAGGCGGGGCCGAAAGACTCTGGGCGGGCACCGATCAAGGGCTTTATACCTGGGATTTGCCTCGCTACTTGCGGCCGGACCGCCCACCCCGGGCCCGGTTGCAAGGGGTAAATTTACTCATGGATGCCGAGGAGCCGCTCCAGGGATATGCCCAGGATACGGGGGCTTTCTCTCATTTGCCCGAAGGGCTAAAACTACCGCACGACCGGAACTACGTGGTGCTGCGCTACGGGGCGAAGGGCCTGCTGCGGCCGGCGGAGCTACGCTATCGCTACCGCCTGGTGGGGCAGAGTGAACAATGGACGGTGGCGGGCCAGCGGCGGGAGGCTATTTTCCCCAATCTTACGCCCGGTAAGTATCGTTTTGAGGTGCAGGCACGCCGCCCGGGTAGGCCCTGGGAAGGGGCGGTAGCCCGCTACGCTTTCGAGATAAAATCGCCTTTTTACGTGACCTGGTGGTTCATTGGCCTGGTGGTGCTGATGGCGACGGGGCTGGTGTACGGGGGCGTTCGCCAGCGAGTAAGGCGCTTGCAAAAAAGGCTTCAGCTGGAAAATCAACTCATGGAAACCGAACGAAAAGCCCTGCGCCTGCAGATGAACCCCCACTTTATTTTTAATGCGCTGGATTCTATCTCCAGTTTCATCTTTAAAAAGGAACCCAAGCAGGCGGTGCGCTACCTCAATAATTTCGCAAAATTGATGAGAGGCACCTTAGAATCATCCATGGCCCACCTTCATCCCGTGGAAACGGAGGTTTCCATCTTGAAGAATTACCTTGAGCTGGAAAAACTTCGTTTCGGTGATAAATTTGATTTTCAGATAGAGGTGGATCCCCAGATAGACTATAACGTATCCCTGCCCCCTATGCTGGTGCAGCCGCACGTGGAAAACGCCATTTTGCACGGATTAAAGCCCAAGCGGGAGAAGGGGCACTTGCTCATCCGTTTTGCGCTGCTGGATGAAAAGCTCCACATTACCGTAGAAGACAACGGAATAGGCCGTGAAGCTGCCCGGCAGCGGGGCCAGCGACAGGATCACCGCAGCCGCGCCACTCAGATTAACAAAGACCGCATAGACTTGCTGCGCCGTTCCATGGGCCGGCAGGTGCACCTCCACGTGGAAGACCTCTATAACAGGGGCCAGCCTTCGGGGACCCGGGTGCTACTGGAGCTGCCTACTGATGGCCTGCAAGACGAGTAATGAACCCAATCAACGCAACCCTATATCATGATTAATGCTCTTATAGTAGATGATGAAGCGCCCTCCCGCGATACGCTTAAAGGCAAGTTGGAGCTCTTTTGTCCGGAAGTGGAGGTGTCCGGAGAGGCAGCTTCTGTAGAAGAAACCCTCCTCTTTTTGCGGGAAAAACCAGTAGACCTGCTTTTTCTGGACATAGATCTCGACGGGGGAAGTGGTTTTGACATCCTTACCACCCTCCGGGATGAAGAATCGCTGGATCCGGCGGTTATTTTCATCACCGCGCACGACGAATTTGCCATTAAAGCCATTCGCTTTTCCGCGCTTGATTACCTGCTGAAGCCCATTGATCCGGAAGAATTAGTGAAGGCGGTACGCCGCGCGGAAGAAGAAAAGGGGATCCCCCGGAAGGCCTCTAGCCTTAACGTTTTGATGGAGAATATTCGCCAAGCTTCCGGCACCCCCAAAAAAATCGTGGTGCCCACCAGCAAAGGCCTTTATGTAGTGCCCATAGCGGATATAATTCGCCTGGAAAGCAGCAGTAATTACACCGTTTTTCAGATGTACAGCGAAAAACCGCTCATGGCATCGCGCACCCTTAAAGAATTTGATCAGATGCTGGAGGGCTACCGTTTTTTCCGGCCCCATAAATCGCATTTGATCAACCTGAACTTCCTGGTACGCTATGTACCGCAGGAAGGCGGTTACCTGGTGATGGAAGATAATGCCCACATCCCCGTGGCCAATCGCAAAAAAGAGCCGCTCATGGAAGAGCTGCGCAAGCTCTAAGGATTTTCCAGCTTTTCAGCATCGCGACGCACTTTATCGTGCAGGGCTTGCTTATAATCCAGCAGCCGTTGCTGCAATTCTGGATTGTGGCTGCCCAGGATCTGAGCGGCCAGCAGCCCGGCATTTTTTGCTCCGTTTAAGGCTACCGTAGCCACGGGCACCCCACCGGGCATCTGCACGATGCTCAGTAAAGAATCCCAGCCATCGATGCTGTTGCGTGATTTTACCGGGACGCCAATGACCGGTAAAGGGCTAAGGGACGCCACCATGCCCGGCAAGTGTGCCGCTCCTCCAGCCCCCGCTATAATGGCTTTTATGCCGCGCTGGTGGGCCTCCCGGCCAAATGTGTACATCACCTCCGGCGTACGATGGGCCGATACAATTTTCACCTCACTGGCTACGCCCAGTTCCGCCAATACATCCAAGGCCTCCTGCATGACGGGGAGATCGCTCTGGCTGCCCATTATAACACTTACTTGTGCTTTCATAGAGAAATTACTTTTACGGATTCTTTTACTTGCCGGGCCTTGCGACGGGCTTCTGATAGCTCCGGAGCCAATACGGTGATATGCCCCATTTTCCGAAAGGGCCGGGTTTCGGCTTTGCCGTAGAGATGCACGTAAGTACCCGGCATGGCCAGCACTTGCTCCAGGCCTTGATAATGAACGGGTCCCTGGTGTTCTGGTTCGCCCACCAGGTTTACCATCACGGCGGGTTGAACAGTATCGGTAGCCCCCAGCGGCAGGTCCAGGATGGCCCGCAGGTGTTGCTCAAATTGAGAGGTATAATTACCCTCGATACTAAGGTGACCGCTGTTGTGTACCCGGGGCGCTACTTCGTTGATGAGCAAATCTCCACCGGGGGTTACGAACAATTCCACGGCCAGCACCCCCACGATGTTAAGTTTTTCTGCCACGGCGCAAGCCAGCTCGCGCGCGCGCTTGCTTATGGTGGGATCAGTTTGTCCGGGACTAAAAACGTATTCTACCAGATGGGCTTCGGGGTGGAAGTCCATCTCCACGGTAGGGAAGGCTTTCATTTGGCCCCCGGCCGAACGAGCAACCACCACGGCCAGTTCCCGCTCAAAGGGGATCAGCTTCTCGATGAGGGCGGGCCCATCCGGGAGGTTTTCCAGGTCCTGCGCGGTGCGGAGTACCTGGACGCCGCGGCCATCAAAACCGCCGCGGTCTATTTTCCATACGGCCGGCAGCGAAAAGGTTTCTTCGGCAAAGGCCGCTTTCAGACTAGCCCCATCCGGGAAAGTATGAAAGGGGGCGGTGGGGATTTGGTTTTCCTCGTAAAAGGCTTTCTGGCGGATTTTGCTTTGGATCAATTCGACCAGGTGGGGCTGTGGGAATACCTTTTTTCCGGCTTCCGCCAAATGAGTGAGGGCCCGGGTATTGATGTTTTCGATCTCGATGGTGAGTACGTCGCAGGCCTGCCCAAAGGCCATCACGGTGTCGTAATCGGTGAGCGCGCCCTGCGTAAAATGGTGGCTGCCAATGCGGCTGGGAGCTACGGGGGAGGGGTCCAGGGTATGGGTTTTAATGTCGAGGCGGCGGGTTTCCTGGAGCAGCATTTTGCCCAGCTGCCCACCCCCTACGATGCCCAGGGTAAAATCACTGGAAAAATAGTTTTTAGCCATAAGATGATGATTCGCTGATGGGGAGGGGATAAACTTCGGCCTGGCCGTGCACGGCGTAGCTCCGGCCATTGCTTTTTCGCTGGCAGAGATAACGGGTGCGGCGCTTAGGTCCTTTGAGATAGACTTGCTGGTTGAGTAAAAAAGAGGTGCCTTCTGGCAATTCTTCTAAAACGGGGAGCTTAAGCTGGCGGTCGTCGCTCGGGGGGTTGTAGCGACGCAAGGCGCGCAGGAGCTCCGGGCTGGAAGAGGTGCTGGCCTGGCCTTTCTGAAGGCTTTCCCGGAGAGGCTTCGCCACTTCGGGAGGGAACACTTCGTGGGCGAGGAAAGGCTGCATCAAGTCTTGAAACCGGTGCTGCCATTCGGGGCCGTGGGGTTTTACCTGGCCCCATTGGTACTGACGGTATATTTCCAGGTGGGCCCATTCGTGGACCAAAGTAATGAGGAAAGCATAGGGGTTGAGGTCACCATTGATGCTTAATACGGGGGTAGCGTTCCGTTGACGAGGGGGGCGGTAATCGCCCAATTTGGTTTTACGGGAGCGGACAATTTTAATGGTGAAGGCTTGCTCGCCCATCATGGCCAGCAGCAGCTCCCAAGCGTCTGCCGGCAGGTACTTTTTAAGGGGCTCTATCTTAGCGACTGCACTCATAAATTTTGACGCAAAGCGTGGGAGGGACAGTTGCAGGGCTCCAGCGGTTTACAACCCGCAGAGGCAAGCAGGAGCGAAGCGAAAAGGATGAGGGTTAATAAAACACGCATGAGTACGGGAATTCGGCCCAATAGAGGTGCAAAATTACTTTTATTTTAGCGACATGTTTCTCATCACATGGATACGTACGCTGGGCCGCTACTGGCTTATGTTGAGCCGGACTTTTCGCAAGCCAGAGAATTGGAACGAATATAAGAAGGCGTTCTTTCGGGACTTAGATCATTTGGGGGTTGATAGCCTTGGGATTGTGGCGGTGATCTCCATTTTTGTAGGGGCCGTGGTTACGATTCAGACCAACTACAACCTACAAGATCCGCTTATTCCGGATTATTACGTGGCACTGGCGGTGCGGGAGTCCATCATTTTGGAATTTTCGCCCACCATCGTAAGCCTCATTCTGGCGGGGAAGGTGGGCTCCAATATTGCTTCTACTTTGGGCAGCATGCGGGTGTCAGAGCAAATTGATGCGCTGGAGGTTATGGGGGTCAATCCGCATGCCTACCTCATAATGCCCAAGGTGGTGGCGCTGGTGTTGTTCAATCCTATTCTCATTATTATCAGCATGTTTCTGGGGGTGATCGGGGGTTATCTGGCGGCTTATTTTGGTATTTTTTCTACCCAAGACTTTATTACCGGCTTGCAGCTGGAGTTTAATGCTTACTACGTGAGCTATGCCCTGATTAAAACGGTGGTATTTGCATTTCTGATAACCTCTATATCCGCGTTTTACGGATTTTTTGTGAAGGGAGGCGCCATTGAGGTAGGCGTTAATGCCACTAAAGCGGTGGTGTCCAGCTCGGTAGCCATTATTGTGGCCAACTATGTACTCACTCAGATTTTGCTGGTGTAATGATAGAAGTGCGCGACATTCAGAAAAAGTTTGGCGATACGACGGTATTGAAAGGAATAACGACTTCCTTTCGGCAGGGGGTTACCAGCCTCATAATCGGGGAGTCCGGTGCTGGAAAAACGGTTTTTTTGAAGAGCCTGGTGGGGCTTCACGGAATTGACCAAGGCGAAATATTCTATGACGACCGCCAACTGGGTAAAATGAACGAAGACGAGCAGAAAGCCCTCCGCACCGAGATGGGAATGGTTTTTCAGGGCAATGCGCTTTTTGATTCCTTGAACATTGAGGAGAACGTCATCTTCGCGCTCAATATGTTTTCCGAGATGAGCGCGGCGGAGAAGAAGGAGCGGGCCGACTTTTGCCTGGAGCGGGTAAATCTTAAAGGGGTAAACAATCGCAAGCCGGCCGAATTGAGTGGCGGCATGAAAAAACGAGTGGCCATAGCGCGGGCCATAGCCCTCAATCCCAAATATCTTTTTTGCGATGAGCCCAATTCAGGTCTGGACCCCCGCACGGCCATTCTCATCGATAACCTGCTTCAAGAGATCACCCATGAATTCAACATAACCACGGTGATCAATACCCATGATATGAACTCGGTGGTGGAAATTGGCGAGCACATCATTTTTATCAAAGACGGCGCTAAGGCCTGGGAAGGAGGAGGGGAGGAAATCCTGCACACCGATAATAAAGCGGTAACAGATTTTGTCTTTAGCTCCGAGCTTTTCCGGAAGATCCGGGAAAAAAGCTAACCAACAGTAGCCGCTTGCTAAGCACTTCGGGGGTAGATGCACCGGCCAGGTATCGCGAAAAGCGCTCAAAAGGCAGGAGGTGGAAGGGGAGGATAAGCTTACAGCTCAATGTTTAGAAAAAAAAGCCCCTCCGAAAGACGGAGAGGCTTTAAAAGGGTAGATATCCCGACGCTTAAGGTCAAGACCCGCTTACTGGATAGTAAGCTTAACCGTTTTGTCCAGTGATTCGCCCTGGATATTCACCAGATAAACACCGGCGGGCAGGTCACTCATGTCGAACTCAACCTGTTCATTGGCATTCACGGAACGGTTGATGCTGCGTACCTGATTACCGATCATATCCATCACTAGGATATCATAACTACCGGCCTGCTCGAAGCGGATTTTACCCAGTCCTGTGGTGGGATTGGGATAAACGCTGAAACTGTTCAGGTCTGTTTCTGCTACGCCAATGTTGTAGGCTGGCTCGGCACCTACCCGCAAGCGCATAAAGGGTGCTTCGTAAGTGCTGCTGGTAAAGCCAGAGTACCAGTTACCATCGTTAAGCTGCATTATGGAGCTTTCGCCTGGCTGAGCAAAGCTGGCATCATTAGCGAGACGCACCACCCCGTCCGTTGCGTTCGGCAGCATGGTCATGGTAATGAAATAGGTCCCTGTAGGAAGGGCGTAGGGGTTTACAGTATCCGTCCAGGACTGGGTGGCGTTGCTGTAAAGGGAATCTTCTGTTCCGAATTGGAAGAAGTAATTGGTGTTACCAGGAGCGGAGCCATCCAGGGTAAAGAAGAACCGCTTGATGGCCTGGGTGCCTGCGGGAAACCCTTGGTTACCGGCCAGGGTAAAGCCCGTGGTATCCCAGATGGCAAATTCGATGGAAGCAGTGCTGTCGGTTTGCGTACTAAAATTCACTTCTATACCTTCCAAGAAGTTGAGATTAGCCAGGGTGTCGGGATCTTTATTCTCCAGGCTAAAGCGAACCCCAAATTGTTGAATAGGTGGATTGGCACTTCCCGTTCCTACGAAGTTGGTCACTTCATTACGATCGGTGCTGTAAAGGCCGTCGTTGACGTAAAAGTTAAAGGTATCAGTAGTGGTAGTGGCTCCACTGGTGATGGAATCAGAAACACCTTTATACACCAGGATATAGCTGGCGGGCTGGGCGGGAGGCGTCCAGCTGGAAGTGGTGAGGTCGTTGAAGTCGCAGGTATCACCAGCGGGGAGGCTTGCGCAGCCATTAGCCGATACAGTGGTAACCAGGGTAGGACCAGACGCATCCCAAATTTCTACCTCGAGGTTTACATTAGTCTGGGCCTGAGTGCCGTAATTAAGGAGGTTGGCGTCAAACTCTACGGGGGTTATTTGATCCACATGCATAATGCCGTATTTACCCTGGAGGGGGTTACTGTCATAGATCATGTCCTGAGCCGGTGCCCCGTTAAAGGTGGTGAAGAACATTTTATTACGAGGGGGGTCGCGCAGCTCTATATCGTCAATCATCCAGAAGTAATAACCAGAGCCGTTGGCATTGCTACGGGTACCGTCAAAGATGAACTGCATCACTACGCTGTCCTGTCCGCCTACGGTACTGGAAATATTGATGACAGAGCTTTCTGCATTGGCGGTAGCTACGTTTACGCCGAAAGCATCTTCGGGATAGAGCTCAACGGTATCGATGTAGGTATTGCCGCCATCGGTGCTAAAGGCAACCAAAAAGCCGGCCTGGAAGCGGCGGGCGTAGGACTCGAGTTTAAGCTCTACCTGTGGTTTGCTTGATAGGTCGATCAGCCCGGTGGTGAGGCGTCCTGTGTGAGGGGCGGGAGCAGTTCCCATGCCCATATTGTTTGGATTACCACCATTATCTAAGTAATCCGAATCAAAGATCACAAAACCGTTCCCCACCGTTGAGGAAGCAATGGGGTCATTGGTAGGCGGGTTGTTAGCAATGCCTGAATAAGCGCCCCTTGAACCTTCACCGGTATTGGGCGTCG